>QMNM01000282.1 GCA_003647765.1 Candidatus Cloacimonadota bacterium | reverse complement strand
GATTCCATAAGATAATCCCTTACAAAATGGCAGAAATTTGGCTTGCCGGAATAGATGCTGATACTCTTACCAGATTGCAGTGGCCAGTACATAAAGAGGTTGGAGATAGATTGTATAAAGCAATGAAGAGATGGGACGCTACATTATGGTCTCGGTCAATGGGAGATAGGACTATCTTTCCAAAAGAAACAAGGGATTTAAGAACAAATGTTATTGAGGAATTAGCCGATTAATTAAAAAATAAAAAATAAATGAAAATACAAACGATTAAAAATTGGTTATATGGGATAATAAATACACTGGAAGCAAGAAGTTTGCCATTAGAAGCAGCATCTGATTCTTTGAATTGGCTGACTATGGGAGACCATATAGAATTAAGAAGAGGATATTATATTTTAGGAAACGAAATATCAGGAAGTGGAAAAATCACTGGTTTATATGTAGCAAAAAGAAGAGACGGAACAGAAATAATATTTAGAACAAGAGGGAAAAAACTTGAATATTATGATAGTGATTCGGATAGTTGGGTTGAAATTGGAACAGATGTTTTAGGAGATGACGCAGATGGTGTTGATATTGCTTTTGCCGAATATCATTCACTGGCTGGAGACCAATTATTTGTCAATTCTCCAAAAGGACCATTTCTTAAAATAATGTTGGCAAATCCCGGAGATTATGCTAATCAATATAATTCATCAAAAAATTATAAAGGATACATATTAATCAAACAAAACAGAATGTTTTTGTGGGGAAGAGTTAAAGATAAAACAGGGCTTTATCTTTCACACATAGACCAGCAAAATTATACAACAGTTAATGACGAAGTAATTGGAACAGGAGATGGAACGAAAAAGACATTTTCTGATACATTATCGTTTAAAGCCGGAGGTTCTGCAAGAACTTGCTTTGGAATAACAGTAACTGATGGAGTAGAAACATTCACTGATAATTATGATGGAACACTAACAGGAAACAAAGGTGGAACCGGAACAATTAATTATACAACAGGAGCAATAAGTGTGACATTTAATTCTGCACCGGCATCTGGCGTTAATATAACCGTTGATTATCAATGGGAAGATTCAACAGATAAAGGGATTGCTGATTTTACTTATTCATCGCCAAGAGTTGCTTCGGAAGGTGCAATTTTTAGACAAGACGATGGAGGTGATTTAAATTATGTGGCTACATATGGAGAAAGCGAATATTATTTTCATTTAAATAAAAGTTGGGTATTAACATTAACAAGTGATGATACAAATGCAACTAATTTAATTTATAGAGAAAAGTCAGGAATTCCAAACTGGAGAGCGGCAGTAGCAACAGAAAGTGGAGTTTATTATTTGGATAGTTCTACGGAAAAAGATGCTCAATTAAAAGCCTTAATGTATCAACCAATCTCTGGAAATGTATTGCCAGTGCCGATTTCAAAAGGACATAAATGGAAAAATACACTACAAGGGATAGATTTATCAGATTATGAATTTGACCAAGCAGCAGGGGTTGAATGGGGAGATTATATATTATTTGCCATTAGAACAAGCGATTCTCCAGTTAATAATAGGGTTTTAATTTACAATAAGAAAAGAAAAACAATAGATATGGCTGATTATTATGTTTCCTGTTTTGCAATTTATGGAGGAACATTAATAGCGGGTGATCCATTAAGAAATAATGTTTATACTTTATTTTCAGGATTTGACGATGATGACTCAGTTATTGTAAATAAATGGGAAAGCGCAGATTCTGATCTTGGATTTGATGGAATGAAAAAAGTTAAAAAGTTAGTTATTCAAGGAGCGATAGCAAAAGACCAATCACTTAAAGTTTATGCCAGTATTGATAATGGAAGTTATGTAGAGGTTGGGGAAATAAACGGAAGCGGTGATTATGTTGATAAAGGACAAAAAGTTAGCGTTGGTTCAATAACGATTGGAAGTAAAGAAGTTGGAGGCGGAGGAACTGGAGTAGAGGCATATAATTATGAGCACGAAATACCACTTGGATTAGGTAAATTTAATAGAATAAAATTAAAGTTTGTAGCCCAAAACATTGGATATATTGATATTTCAACAGTCAAGTTTTATGATATTAGATTAAAAAGCCAAAGAATAGCAACGAAATATCAGTAAAAAAAGGTCGGATAAAAAAACAAAAAAATAAAAAATCTATGACTAATCATATATTAACAAAAATCGGATTAATAGTTGGAACTTTTTTAATAGGATTGATGGGAATTTTAGGCATCGTTGATAATAGGATTGATAAAAAATGTGCAAATCTGGGAACAACAGTGCCGAAAGTAGTGGCAGTATTTGAAACATCATTGGCAAGTAAGATAACTAAAACGGCAACATCAATGACGCTGGTAAATGGAACTGATAATGCTGGAAATCCATTAAGTGGATATATGTGTTTCGTAATAGATGAAGGGTCAGCAAACGAGGAGTTTGTTTGTGGAAATGCATCTTCAACTTCCGTTACCGGAATGAAAAGAGGGATTGACCCTGTTAATCCCGGAACAGAAGTTGATAGTTTAAAACATTCCCATAGGAGAGGGGCTTCCGTGAAAGTTACAGATTATCCGCAATTAGGGATATTAACAAGAATAATAAACGGCGATGATACATTTCCAAATATAATTAGTTATGAGACATCATCTCTTAGTTTTACTGATGACGCACAGATTATAACTAAAAAATATGCTGATGATTTGACTTATTCTGGAGCACCTGACGCATCGGAAACGGTCAAAGGTATCGTAGAGCAAGCAACGCTTAGCGAATTAGGAAGTGGAGTATCCTCTGGCGATACAACCGCTCCATTATTTGTGCCAAATCAATACTTTTCAAAGAGTAGTTCAGCAACAACCATTGTGCCAGTAACAGGAAGCGATGGAAAGTTAAGTTCAGGATTTATAGACCAAACAGCAGATTATAATTGGAGTGGAACGCATACTTTCAGTGGAAATAATACTTTTAGCGGAGACAATACTTTTAGCGGAACAGCAACAATTAGTCATATGTTTTTTGATGAAAAAGGGTTTTATGATTTTGGAAACGGTTCAGATGGTGATATAACTATTTCAAGCAATACCACCCTAACAAGAGATATGTATTATAATAATCTTACTGTAAATAG
>QMNM01000281.1 GCA_003647765.1 Candidatus Cloacimonadota bacterium | reverse complement strand
TTCCATTGCTGTGTATCGCCTATAAAAAAACCTTCAAGATTTTGATAAGCTTGAAGGTTTAAATTATTTCTATGTCCTGAATTTTGTTTTTATATCATAAAGTAGGTCGCTTTACACATTTTACATAGCACAGTTGGAATCTTGTGCTACACGCATTACGCCTTACGCCTTACGCATTACGCTATTTTTCCGGAAACAAATTCATAAAAAATGTCAAATTTATAGTTGAAAAAAATGTCCCGGCAATAATACATATTACAATTAGCAATTTTGCATAGTCCTGTGCTTTTAGTGTTCCCATAATCAATGGTTGTCTTGATAGATAAGCGCCTGCTGCATATAATTCTTCACCAATCAAAGTATAATCACAAGTAGTAATAAAGAATGGTAGCTGTGTAACTGCATCAGTTCCAGCAATTTGAATTGCTCCTGTTGTATTTCCTGTCTCTGTCAACAATAGTGATTCTGCCCAGAACATTCCCATATAAAAGTTAGTAGCTGTTTTCTCACGAATCATTATTCCATTTACACCTGCAACAAATGCAAATTGGTTGCTAGTAATGAAGAACACGCTATCTCTATCATAAGTATCGGGTCGTCCTGCCTCATAATGTGCTTCTTTTACTATTTCCTGAGCTATTGGTAATACAATGTAGTCACGGCAAGGGACTAATATCTTTGTCTCATATTCAGCAGCTTTCTTTGCAACTTTGCTAAGTATAGCCAGACCAGCCAGAGTTGCTACATCAGTAATACCAGATAATCCTGGAACATATAATATGGGTCTTCCCATTTCTGTAGCTCTACCAATTGCATTATCAATCTCTTGGATACCAGCAATCGATCTAATATAGAATTCCTTTCCACGCTGTGCACTCTTGATAAAATAGAATACAAGCCCACCAAAAATCAAGACCCATAATAATACTAATACCTTATCATTGCTAAACCAATTCGGCTCTGGAATGATATATCCAGTACATTCTGTATCAATGAAATGTCCCTTACCATCAGTTTTTCTTAAATAATACTTAAATGTACGGGAATTATTTTCACTAATTTTGCTAAGCATTCTAATTCTGCGGTCATCACTTGTTTGTTGATTTGCAAGTTTAAGATATTCAGGGTCTTCCTCACCATTCATCGCTTTTGTATATTTTTCAATAGCTTCTTTAATCCTCTCTCTTTTCTTTTCTTTAAGCTCTTCAAATGTCAGTTCCTTTTCCTCTTCCAGTCGTGAAAGTGTGGAGTTTTCATCTTTCAGCTCTTCATTCACTTCATCTTCTAACTTTTTATCATCTTCTAATATCTTATTTAGCCGATTGATTTCTTTCTGATATTCTTTCTTATCATTTTTTATCTGACTCAAATATAGATTACAATAAATATCTTTCTCTTTTTCATTATCTCTTTCCAAATATAGATAAGCAGAACTATAGATGTAATCTTTATCATATTTATTAATACCGCGGTATAGATATTCTTCATAGCTAACTTTATCAAGATACACTCGCCAGTTATATGGAATTAACTTTGGATAACGGTATACTTCTGAAGACCTATTAAGTTTATACACTTGATAATTATAATTTTTTTCAGTATCATTATTTATCACCTCAGCGATTTCCATTGCTTTATTATATTTAATTGTATAAGATAGTGTATAATCTTCTGGTATAGGATTCATTCCTTTGCCTGTTTTTGCATTGAAAGAAATACGAATATTCACAGGATCTGTCTCTGGATTCCAGCCCTTGACTTTAACCTTGAATACTTTATCAAGTACATATTCTGTATGCTTAACACCATTAGTAAAGAAGTTAATTGACTTCACTTTATAATGTTCATTATCGTTGTAATAATAGCTTATAGATAATTTTTTAAAGTCATTAGAATATTCAGCTTTGGTAATTCCAGCATAAGGATAGCCAAAATAGATTCTATTTTGTTCTCCTTCATCATTGGGATTATCATCAATAGTAAGGAATTTTACTGGCTCAGGTAATTGGTCAGCAGTAATAATTTCTGGTTCAATGCCTTGTTCATCTGCAGTGTAAAAGGTTTCATTCCCAGCTCTATCTACCAATCCTATATCAAAGCGATATTCAGCCATTTTTTTTGACTCAAAATCATTGTATTTGGTTCTAATATTATCATAAGTAACAATAGCATTAGTTTGAGGCGTATAAGGATATGCATGTGTACGAGAAAATATCAAGTGCTTTTCGCCATTATCAATCAGATAGATATTGAACTGTTTCTGGTCAGATGAGAAAAATGGATTTGTCCATTCAAAATGCATCTTATCTTTATCTGATACATTCACAGCATAGAAATCTTTCAATCTTTCTGGAGGTTCATCTGTGGGAGCTATTTCTACTACATCAGATACAGGAGATCTTTGCCGTCTATTGTTAACTGCTTGAACAGCATAGTAATATTTATGTCCTGGTCTAAGTTTTGCGTAAATTCCTCTGAATTGATTAATTTTTAGCCCTGCAAGGATTTGTCTTGTTGTGTCAATTTTACCATCCTCTGTTCTTATGGTGTCCACAAATTCCTTTTCTTTTGTTTTGTAATAGTATTCCTTTTTAGGGATTACACATAGCATTTTGTAATGCTCAAAAAGAGGGCCAGCTATACTTAAATCTTTAGGCACTCTACGATACAATTTTGGTTCGCCTTTTTTTTGCCCTTTTTCTAATTTCATGGTTTTCGGAGAATTAGCATCCATAAAGAAAGTATAGCCCTTATTATAGTACTTCAGAGTATCAGCTGATACACCTGCTTTTACATTTATAGGAATTCTACCAATATAATATAATGTATCTGGACTAATGCCACGATAAACGCGATATTCAATTATCTTTTTCTCATTTGGTAGAGGTGTCCAGCTAAGAATAATTCCACCGCCATCATCATTAGGTACATCTATGGCTTTGAGATTTTTTACTGGTGTATCATTTTTCACTACTTTTCCACAACCAAATATACTAAATATAAAAGCTAAAATAATAAATAATGAAAATATTCTCTTATGCATCAATAACATTTCACTCTCCTTTCGTATTTTTTGGAATCCCGTTCTCCAAAGCGGGAATTAAATCCCGATTTATTATCGGGACACAAAACTAACAATTTCATATTGATAATTACTTAATAATT
>QMNM01000280.1 GCA_003647765.1 Candidatus Cloacimonadota bacterium | reverse complement strand
TGATTCTAAAACGATTTCTAAATCAAGTAAAGGTTTTTTTGATACAGTAAAAGATTATTTTTCATAAAAATTTTTCGGTAGTCACTCAGATGTTGCGACTGTGTAAACACCGAGGCTTCACCCTGTGAAATAATTACTTTATCTCTACATCTTTTGTCTAATCTATTTTTATATTTCACTGGGTAAATCAATAAAAGAACGCTAAAGCATCCTATAATATAGCGTTATTTAGAACGCTTTCTTTGACTTAGCGTATGGATTTATCCACTCGCAATTAGTGAACTTATAATAATAAAATTACTACACTGCGAAAGTCTTGTAATACAAAAGAGGCATAAAATGAATAACGACAAACGAGAGGATATTAAAGAAGTAAAAGCAGAGGAAATTTCAGAAAAAGAAAGAGAGCGCATTGAATTAGCAATGAAAATGAATAAAGAGAAAATGAACAAAATCTATAATAAAATACGAAATCGCATAACAAAATGGATAGAGAAATCTAATCTGCCTTATGTGTCTAATATTGCTGAATATGTACTTGCTCTGCCAGATTTCTTTGTCTTACTGTGGAGACTAATGCGCGACGAAAGAGTAACAACTAACAAAAAAATATTTATTGCTGGAATGATAGCTTATGTAATCTCACCAATTGATATTATTCCTGATTTTATACCTGTTTTTGGATATCTTGATGACTTAGTCATAATCGCGATTGGATTGAATTCAATATTTAACGAAACTGAATATAGAATATTACTTGATAATTGGAGTGGTAATGGTGATGTGCTTTCGGAGATTCAGAAAATAATCGGGATTGGACATCAATTCTTATCAAAAAGAGTTATGATGGAGATAAACAATTGGACAAAAAGAAGACACAGAAGACAATAATATTAGCCACGAAAAATCTTGATAAAATTAGAGAAATTAGGCAATTGCTTACTGACTTACCAATAACAATCCTTATCTATAAAGATGTGCGCTGTTTTCCTGATATAGTTGAAGATAAGGACACATTGGAAGATAATGCCATTAAAAAGGCATTGGAACTAAGAAAAGTAACAGGATTACCAAGTTTAGCAGATGATACTGGATTATTTGTAGATTATCTAAATGGTGAGCCAGGTGTATATTCCTCTCGGTTTGCTGGGAAAAATGCCAGTTATGTACATAATAGACAAAAGTTATTATCATTGATGAAAAATGCTAAAAATCAGGAAAGAAGTGCGTATTTCAAAACTGTTGTTGCTTATGTAGATGAATATGGAAAAGTTTATACTGTTACTGGAATATGTGAAGGAAATATAATTGACAAAGAGCGTGGGACAAAAGGATTTGGATATGATTCAATTTTCCTGCCAAAAGGTATGAATAAAACTTTTGCAGAGCTAAGTGATGAAGAGAAGAATAAAATTAGCCATCGCGGTATTGCATTTAGAAAAATAAAGAAATTATTAAAAGTGAGAATGAAAAATAAACAATAGTGATGACAATATATAGCATTCCACACAATATTTTTTTATATCTTTGCAATGCTTGGCTTTTATAGTCCTGACGAATGGGGAAGTTTCTTGTCCTACAAAGTTTTAACAAAGTAGGAAATATGCACTATAATAGCTACTAACTTTTAATGGAATAAAAAATTATTCGTGTTTCTTCGTGTTCTTCGTGGCTATATGCTTACAAAATCAAAGTGGAGGAAAGAAATGAAAATCAATAAACAAATATTTCGTCAATATGATATTAGAGGTATTGTAGATAAGGATTTAACTGATGAGACAGTAACATCTCTTGCCAAGGGTTTTGGAACATATATCAAAAGAAAAGGATTAAGAACAGTAGTAATTGGCTGTGATTGCAGATTAAGTTCTGATAGATTTAAAGAGAATTTTTCCTTTGGTTTGAAATCAACTGGCTGTGATGTAATTGATATTGGAACTGTTGCCACTCCTGTCCTGTATTTCTCTATATATGAATTGCAGACAGATGCAGGAGTAATGATTACAGGTAGCCATAATCCTCCTGAATATAATGGATTCAAACTTTGTGTTGGTAGTGTATCTATCTATGGCGATGAGATTCAAAAGCTAAGGGAACTAATTGAAGATGATAATTTTATCACTGGTAATGGAATGTTGGAAAAATACGAAAATATAATTAAGGATTATCAAAATTATCAAGTAGATGGCATAAGATTAAACAAGAGTATGAAAGTAATTGTAGATGCTGGAAATGGCACTGCTGGTCCAATTGCTCCTGATATTTATCGTCGTATAGGATGTAAAGTGATTGAATTATATTGCGATATGGATGGCAATTTCCCTAATCATCATCCAGATCCTACTGTTATAGAAAATCTAACAGAACTGATTAAAACTGTCAAGCAAGAGAAAGCTGATTTAGGTATTGCGTTTGATGGTGATGCAGATAGAATTGGTGTAGTTGATGAACAGGGCAATATTATTTGGGGAGATCAGTTATTGATTATTTATGCGCGGGATGTGCTGAGAAATAATTTAGGAACCACTGTAATATCAGAAGTTAAATCATCCAAAACTTTATATGATGATATAAGGAAACATGGTGGAAAGCCAATAATGTGGAAGACAGGCCATTCTCTAATCAAGGAGAAGATGAAGTGTACAGGTGCTCTTCTTGGCGGAGAGATGAGTGGACATGTTTTCTTTGCTGATAGATATTTCGGCTTTGATGATGCAATCTATGCTGGCTCACGTTTATTAGAAATACTCTCAAAAAAAGATATCCCTTTAAGTGCTTTACTAAAAGATGTGCCTAAAATGTATTCTACACCAGAAATCCGTGATGATTGCCCTGATGAGCAAAAATTTGAAATCGTAGAAAAAGTTAAAAATTATTTCAAAACAAAGGGATATGAAATTACGGATATTGATGGAATGCGTATTACATTCACGGATGGCTGGGGATTAGTTCGTGCTTCTAATACACAACCAGTAATTGTGCTTCGCTTTGAAGCAGAAACAAAGGAAAGGTTAAATGAAATTCAAAAGTTGGTTATGGATAAAGTCCAAGAATACAAGAGTTCAAGAGGATAAGAGTTCAAGATGACAAGAGTTCAAGAAGTAAAACGAGCTTCTAAAGTCATTAAAAGCCAATTTTATGAAAATTATTCCGCATCTTAACCTTATA
>QMNM01000279.1 GCA_003647765.1 Candidatus Cloacimonadota bacterium | reverse complement strand
TACACAGTCGCAACATCTGAGTGACTACCGAAAAATTTTTATGAAAAATAATCTTTTACTGTATCAAAAAAACCTTTACTTGATTTAGAAATCGTTTTAGAATCATACTTTGATAGTTTCCTAAATAATTCCTTTTCCTCAGCAGATAGTTTTGTCGGGGTTACTACGATTACTTTGATAAAAAGATCCCCGCGTTGTGAGCTATTAAGATATGGCAGACCTTGATTCCGTAATCTAAATATCTTTCCGCTTTGAGTGCCTGATGGAATATGCATTTTTATTTTGCCGTATAAAATTGGCACTTCTACTTGAGCCCCAAGAGCAGCTTGACTAAATGAAATATAATATTCACTGATTAAATTAGCTCCATCCCGTTTAAATTTATCATGTTCCTTTTCCTTAACATATATTAACAAATCGCCTTTTTCTCCGCCTCGCTTACCAACATTGCCTTCACCTCTTAATCTAATATATTGTCCACCAGATATACCAGCCGGGATATGCACTTTTATAGTTTTAACCTTCTGAATTCTACCTTCTCCTCTACAAGTGTAACAACGATTTTTAATTACAGTTCCTTCTCCATTACATTCAGGACAAGTAACTATAGTAGCCATCTGTCCAAAGAAGGATTGTCTAATTTGTTTAACTCTACCTGAGCCATTACATTTTGGACAAATACTTACTTTTCCATCTGCGGCACCAGTGCCATTACAATCTGGGCAGGTTTCTAGTACACTAATTTTCACTTTCTTCTCTAATCCGTTTGCAATATCTTCAAGAGAAAGAGATAATGAAATCCTAATATCCTCTCCAGGCTCTGCACCTCTTCTAGTTCTATCTCTCCGACCAAAGCCAAATATGGAATCAAAAATGTCGCTACCTCTGAAAAAATTTTCAAATATGTCAGAGAAATCAGTTGCATGTGTAAAATCAGTCCATTGGAATCCACCTGGTCCAAAATCTTGCTTAACACCTGCAAAACCAAATTGGTCATATCTAGTTCTCTTATCTGGATTACTTAGTACTTCATAAGCTTCGGATGCTTCTTTAAATTTTTCCTCTGCATCCTTGTTATCTGGATTTTTATCAGGATGATACTTCATTGCTAATCTACGGTAAGCCCTTTTTATATCTGCTTGTGAAGCATTACGGTCAACTCCTAAAATTTCATAATAATCTCGTTTTGCCATAATTCTTTTATCCTTTTGACTTTTTAATTAAGTGTTTGATCAAAGGTTTTCAGGGAAAAATATTTCACAACATAGTCAACATAGACACAAAGATAAAAAATAGCATTCCACACAATATTCATCTTTTATGTTCTTGTCAGAAATGCACACCAATATTCACTAATTTTGAAGAAATCAAAGAATTATTTGTGGTTCTTCATGTTCTTCGTTGCTAAAATTTTTTCGTGATTTACTATAGTATGTTTCAAAAATATAATTTCTGTCCAGGATAGATATATACTATCTTTCTCCCATTATAATGCCTTATTTTCAATTTATTTTTCGTAATTAATGTATTACACGAAACGCCTAATTTTCTCGCAATACTATTTATTGTATCGCCTTTTTTTACAACATAAGTATTTCTTTTTACGCTTGAAGTTCCTGATGAAAATAGATATATTTTTTGACCTGGATATATAGTGGAAGAGCCTAGATTATTTATTCTTTTTAATTTATTTACGGTTGTCTTGTATTTTCTTGCAATATTAGAAAGATTGTCGCCTTTTTTTACAATGTAAACATTCTTTTTTGTGCTTGAAGTTCCTGATGAAAATAGATATATTTTTTGACCTGGATATATAGTGGAAGAGCGTAGATTATTTATTCTTTTCAACCTACTTACACTTGTCTTGTATTTTCTTGCAATATTATAAAGGTTATCGCCTTTTTTTACAATATGATATGTAAAATATCCTTTGTTTTTTTTTAGAAATTTCTTCTCAATTTTTGCTAAATTAACTGTATCGGGTTGAGCATTTTTCGGTATTGACACAGTGTATTTGCCTGGTGATACTATCACATCATTAATTATTGAGTATCGTCCAGTTCTCTTTTTATAAATTTTCAGCCAGGGATTATACATCCATATTTGTCCCAAGTTTGTGCCTTGATATTTTGCCCAATCATCTATTTTATAATAACCATTTAATACTAAATTAACTGGCTTACATATTTCCAATAAATTATCTTCTCTTTCAAATTCTTTATTAAATATCAGTTTTTCATTATTAAATATATATTTAATAACAGCTGCACGCCAGATATAATTATTAGTCTCATCAAATCGCTGAATTAAATCAAAAAATTTTTTGCCACCTTGTTCTTTAATCACTTTCTTCACATTTCCTAATCCAGTATTATATGCACACATAGCCAATAGCCAATCATCTACTCCTAATTTTTTTAAAGCATTGTAATTATCTATCAAAAAATTACAAGCCGCATAAGTAGATTCATAAATATTTTGCCTTTGGTCAACAAAACCGTTAACTTCCAGTTTATAATTCTTTGCTGTGGATTTGATAAATTGCCAGTATCCCATTGCATTAGCACAGGAATTTGCTATTGGTGAAAGATAGCTTTCTGCTACAGCAAGATATTTCGTGTCTTCTGGTAGCCCCTTTTCCTTTATTATTTGCTCAATTATTGGAAAATACTTACCACTACGAGGAATATATTTATATGCATATTTAACTTCTCTCTTATACACAGTTCTAAACTTTTCGTTAATTCTCTCATTTTTTAGGTCAAACTTTGTCCCAGCAAAAAAGAAAGAATCAGGAAAAATTATATCCTCATCAGAAATAACAAGCTGCTCATTTATGTAATCAATTACTTCTTTAAGAGAATCTACAATATAATTAAGGGAATCAATTTCGCTATATAATTCATCTATTAAATTATTAAAAGAATCTATTTCCGCAATATTAATCATAATAGTTTCAATTTGTAAAGTGTCATCTATATTTAGTACAGTATCTAAAGAATTTTTTGGATTAGTTTTCCTAGCTATTTTTGTTGAGTCATTATTAGATTTATCATAATCATATGAATAAATTTTTGGCAGAGCATAGCAACCAGAAATTGCTATACAAAATATTAACATAACTAAAAACTTTTTCATTATACAATTTCCTTTCAATAAAATTATAAAAAAATAGCT
>QMNM01000278.1 GCA_003647765.1 Candidatus Cloacimonadota bacterium | reverse complement strand
CCAATATTTGATATGGTTGCTTTGGTAAGTCCCACAGTTGAATCATACCCAATCCTCTGGATATAATTATTTGTATCTTTCCTATATTTTACAATAAAATATCCTTTGGTTGGTATATTTAAAACATTATAGCCACATCTCTGGGTGAGTTTCGATTGAATACTCGGTGTGAA
Organism: Candidatus Cloacimonadota bacterium; assembly: GCA_003647765.1. Lineage (GTDB taxonomy): Bacteria > Cloacimonadota > Cloacimonadia > JGIOTU-2 > B8-G9 > B8-G9. Next base: position 3,010 of record QMNM01000278.1, on the reverse strand, counting down.
TATATTCAAGTACCAAATGTATATCTACCATATTTAATTCTCCACCTACATAATCTTCAAACTGCCGAAGCTTAAACATTTCTTTAATGTATTCTTGAGGGACTGGAGTAATGTAATCATTTCTAATTGCCCTTGCCAATATTTGATATGGTTGCTTTGGTAAGTCCCACAGTTGAATCATACCCAATCCTCTGGATACTTTTCTTTATTTTCAATCATCATATCAGAAGCATTAAAATCACTAACCAATCTATTCACCATTTCGGTGGAGCGTTGTAATGTTGCCATAAGTGCATATTGCCCTTTGTTAAGAAGTTGTAATGTTTCTCGTTCAGAAGTGGATACATAATAAGCATGGGTGTTATAACTGTCATACTCTACAACATCATCTATTATATGTTGAATTTTAATAGTGTAAGACCTTCGTATAGTATCTAATACCGGTTCATATCTTTCAAGGTGTTTCTTCTCAAAAATAAATACAGGATGGTAGGCATTAACATTTGCACTTGTATTAAAAGTAAATATACTATCATAAACCTCTAACTTTGGTGCAAATGACACATACAGCCTCGCACCTATTTTTAAGTCATCTAAATCTTGTTGTGATTTCATTATCATATTATTACCTCTGGGTATAAGTTAATTAGTTCTTCTTTTGACGAAACTATCTCTATGTCTTGTAAAGCATTAGACGGCATCCAAACCGTGTTACTAGTGATATTCTTAACATTAGTAGTGTTATACCAAGTCAATAGCTCTTTTAGTGTGTAGAAACCCCTATAGCCCTCAAAATGGTAATTTTTACCATTGTCTGACATCATAGATAACGTACACCACTCACCATTTATTTCTGTTTGGATATAGTAGGCGGATGGACGATTTGAAACTACTCTGAAATCTACTTCCCATCGTGTTTCTCTTGATTCTTGATATGATTTACTCAAATTAATCCTTCTGGATAGTCCTCTGTAAATTGCTCAATAAATGAAGCAGTCATTTTGATTATAACACCATATTCATTCATCTTATCACCATCTACATTATAAGTCTTTGTTATTTGGTATGATATTTTTTGAGAATGCCTATCCAAATATGACTTTGTATTTGGATAGTATTTCCTTATCTGATGGTGAAGAGAGTTGATTATTTGCAGTTCGTTATCTGCTGGAACTTCACCATAATTGTGACTTTCCATTCGCTGTATATGATTAAACCGTGCAATTTGGTCTACTAATTTACTTAACCGCATTTCATCTCTTTAATGTATATCACAGCCGACACTATTACATAGTTTTCTTTTTTCTTCTACTAATGTAGAGTTAAAATATCTTGCTACCATTAAGACCGATAGGGTTAATAGACTAATAAATATCAGCATATAATCTGAGTCTATCTTGAACTCAACAAACCCTATGTAAAGTTCCTTGATACTAAAGAAAATTGCAGCATCAATACCATATCTAACTCTAAGAGTTCCATCTTTAAGATAGTGGTTAAAAGCTCTTACTAACTCAAAAATAACAGTGAATTCAAGCATGTGAAGAATTACATCGTTTACATTATGAGTGTAAACACCGAATGTGAATAAAGCACCAGCCACTATGAATAGTAGCCAGTTTGAGTGATATAGTTTGTTAAGTGTTATCATATTACTCCTTGTTATACCAGTTTTTCTGGATTTGTTTCAAGTATTTCTTCATAAATTGCTTGAAACTCTTGAATAGATATACCAAAATGGTCTTGAAAACCACCATTAACAATATCTAATACTTTTTCTTCTTTTGTCTTTTGCTTTGGTCTATCTATCATTGCTTTTAATTTCTCAATAATATCGCGGTCCATATCAATAGCTACTTGTTTGCTAAGATAGTCTCTAACATCTTGCATATCATTACCCCACAACATGGTAGGGTCAATTTGTATGCTATGATTTGAAACACCGTATGTAGAACTTAATTTCCAATCGTCGTCATTCATTATTACTCCTTAAATAAAATATTCCGGATGTTCTGTAAAAGCTCTATTGATTGTTTGTGTTATCAAATCAATATATACTTCATAACTTATACCGTAATACTCTGCGTATTCAGCAAATACCGTAGCATAATCCACTAATGTTGGTATATATGTTGGGTCTGCTATATCCTTTAGAGTGTTCTTATACCAAGTAAGTAGTTCCGATTTTGTAGGACAGTACCGTGTATGACATGAAGGTCCAGTTTTCTGTATCAAATCCAGCTCACCTGTTTCTTTGTTATACATGAATGTCCAACATTGTTCAACAAACGCATTAGCCATTGATTGGTGTAAGTCCTGCAACATTTGTCGCTCCGATTGGCTCATTGGTGTATTACTTATTTTTGATAGCATTCTTTCTTTCCTCTTCCCAGTGGATAAAGTATTCATCATCGGTGATAAAATCTTCTCTATGTTCCTCACATCTATTGGTAAGCGTAGTTCCATCCCAATAACCGTCTGCACCTCTTGTATCACACACATTACATTTTCTCATTGCTTTTGATCTAGCATCTTGGATTACTTTGAATTCTTTTGCAGTTAATGAACCATCTACTGTATGCTCTTTACAAGCGGTATACCATCTACCATCATCGACAAGAGTTTTGCCTCGTTTCCCACATTTCTCACAGATAATTTCTGTTTGTTCTTCTGCTTCTCTGACCATCGCTCTAAGAAATTCGTCATTTGTTCCCATGTAATAAAAACGGAGAGTTGCAAATTTTTCTTTAATTTGCCTTACTTCAAATGTTGTGATGTTGTGAAGTTTGCAATACATCTCTATATTTTTTCCAAGAGTGTATATAAGGTCAGTCCAACCATCATTAAATTCAAATGGGATTTTATCGTATATGGATATTGTTTTTAGTAGGTTTCTATTTTCAGTAGATAACATGGTAATCCTTTGTAGGATAATACCATTGTTATGCTTAAAGTTTGATTAAACTGCAGGGGTAGCAGGTGGTGTTGGTGTTGGTGTTGGTGTTGGTGT
>QMNM01000277.1 GCA_003647765.1 Candidatus Cloacimonadota bacterium | reverse complement strand
GTTGTGGGGTGAACGCAGAACGATATATTCATAACCGTTTCAACGGTTTTACAATATTAAAAAAACCATTAAAATGGTTAATAGATGAGTTCTTCGCTTTCGTACCCACGATTAAAATCGTGGGCTTCTATCAACACAAAAAAATACAATATAGAAAATGTATATATCAAAACTAATTTTACATAGCAATAGCTTTATTTGTCTGATAAAGAATTTGCTAACACTCATAATAGTAATAAAATATGAGTTATGCAAAATAGGTAAAAGTTGTGTCATTGTGAGGAACTGAGTTAGGTAATTGCATTCCAATAAAGTAAAATTGCTTCACCTGATAAATCAGGTAATAGCGGTTTTAGAATTGTTTTTTGACATCCCTCACAATTCCAGCAGTTAGTATTACATCTATTACTTTATCTTTTTTATTTTTACATCTTGATTAGTGTAAATCGGGATTTCCATATCACCCATTATACCAGAGATTTTCCCTTCCATAGCTGAATGCATATTTGATGATATTACAGAGCCATCTTTTATTGAACAAAAAATTTTGCCTTTTGTTTTACCACTTATATTGATTTCTCCTTTCATTCCGCCTTGATCAACTTCCTTGCTGACAGATTCATTAGATTCTTTACTAATTATAGCTACTTGTTTTCCATTGTTATCCTCTTTGAGTCCGATAATTGTATACACAGCTTGACTATGTACACCTTTATCATCAGAATCTTTTTCCCATATATCACCAATATTCAACTCTTTATCCGGGAGAAAACTGTATAGATTTTCTACATAATCTTTCAGTTCAATACCCTTATCTTGTGCGTCTTCTATTTCCTTATCGCTTTTTATATCCAGAACTTCTCCGTTTTTCAAAAGCACTACTTTAGATGATTTACCTTTTAGCTTATTAATATCTGGAATGGCTTGCATCATTCCAGATACTTTTATTGATCCTTCAGCTTTATCAATAGAGAGTTTCATAAATACAGTATCGCCAGATATTTTTTCTATCTGATTGGATATAATAAAACTAATATTTGTAGTCATATCTTGCATTCTATTTTGAATATTCATTGTTGTTGCTATAATTGCTGTCATTTCATATTTCGTAATCTCACCCTCTTGAAATTTATGGCTGAGTAATATAGAGTCCTCCTTAACTACGGCTTTCTTTGCACAACCAAGAATAATAAATAGAAATAGAATTACAGCATATATTCTTATTTTTAACATATATTTTCTCCTAAATAGATTTATTCTAAATTCCGCTTTCTCTAAAAATATTGTCAAACAAATTACATACAAACTCAACTCGGGTTCGGAGAACTCGAGTCGGGTTTTTCCCTTAATTTTTCAACCACTTTCTTCACATCCTGAGCCTTATCTTTTTTGCAAATGAGCAAAGCATCTTCAGTATCAACAATTACTAAATTTTTCACACCTATTACTGCAATTAGCCGCTTATCGCCAGAAATGTAATTATTTTTAGCGTCAATTGTTAATATGTTGCCTTTTAAATAATTACCGTTTTCATCTTTTTCAGAGAGTTTATATGCGGCTTGCCAACTGCCTACATCATCCCAGCCAATATCAACAGGAAAAACTACTACATTATCCGCTTTCTCCATAATGCCAATATCAACAGGTACTGATTCCAATTTCTCATAAATATGACTAATACTCGCTTTATATCCTTGTTCAGCCCATAATTTTTCTATCTTATGTAGACCCTCTTGTAAATCTGGCATATATTGGCTTATTTTTGCTAAAATAGTGTTTATAGTCCAGATGAATATTCCACTATTCCATAAGTATATTTTTGCTTCATAAAATTTCTTGGCTGTCTTGTTATTAGGTTTTTCTTTGAATGACTTGACCCGATAAATAGAGAATTCGTCTTTTTTAACCATTTCTCCTATTTGAATATATCCATAGCCAGTTGCTGGATAAGTCGGAATAATTCCAAAAGTAGCCAAACTCTTTGTTTCCTTTACAAATCTTCCTGCATTTATGATTAATTTTCTAAATATATTTTCCTTTCTAATCAAATGATCAGCAGGCAGTACTAATATTGGCTCATCTTCTTGATATTTCCTTTTAAGGAAAATTGCTGACAATCCAATACAAGCTGCTGTATTCCGTCCCATTGGCTCACTTATAATATTTTCTATAGCTAGCTCAGGTAAATGTTGTTCTACTAATTTTGCTTGTTCCTCATTAGTAACCACATATATATCAGATAAATCAATAATTTGTTTAATTCTTTCCACAGTTTGCTTAATCATTGATTTTTCGCCAATTATATTTAAGAATTGTTTTGGCATAGTTTCTCTACTTTTGGGCCAGAACCTACTACCAATTCCACCTGCCATAATTACTGCTATCATAAGTTATTCCTTTCTATATTTTACATATTATAGCGATTGAATGCATCCATCAATATTCTGTTAATCAATTCTTCAAAACTAATTCCAGCAGCTTTTGCAGACATCGGCACTAAACTTAACTCTGTCATTCCTGGTAGAGTGTTCAATTCCAAAAAATAAAAATCGTTTCCATTATACCGAAAATCTATACGAGCATAACCACTACATTTTAATAATTTAAATATTTGTTCAGCAATAGATTGGACAGTTCTTGTCTCTTGCTCAGAAAGATTTGCTGGCACTTCATATATTGTTTCACCTTTGGTGTATTTATGCTTATAATCATACCAGCCCTGTTTTGGCTTGACTTCTACTACTGGCAATGCTTTACCCTCTAAAATCGCTACTGTAATCTCTCTACCTGCAATATATTCTTCAAACATTATCTCATTACTATGCTGAAAAGCAAGTTCAATAGCATTTTCTATCTCATCATCATTATAAATAATGGACAATCCAACAGAAGAGCCTGAATCTACTGGCTTTACTACAATAGGAAAGTTAAATTTGGTTATAATTTTATCTAATCCGATTTCCGAATCCTTTGAAAGACAAAGAAATTCAGGGACAAGAAAACCGTCATTTTTTACAAGTAATTTACTTATTTTTTTATTCATTGCGATAGCACTGGAAAAAGAAGATGAACCAGTAAAATGGATATTAAGATATTCAAACAATTTTTGCAGACCACCATTTTCACCTTCGCCTCCGTGTAAGCCAATAAATATAACATCCGGATTAAGAGTTTCTATTTTATT
>QMNM01000276.1 GCA_003647765.1 Candidatus Cloacimonadota bacterium | reverse complement strand
ATATTATTCTTATATCTTAAAAGCAGCAGATAAATGTTATACAGAAGAAAATGACAATAGCACTCTCTCTTTTATGGAAGATAGACACAAAGTTGCAAGTAATAAGATTTATAAGTATGCTCAGAGAGAAACAGAAGAGATGGAGGCTTAGATATGAAATATATGGTAATACAGCGAGGACTCACATCTGCAAGTTGGATGATTAGATTTCTTGAAAATGGTGATACGGAAATATTAGAAGTTGCTGAAAACTATCATTGGGATGATGTTAAAGATAAAGAAACTGTGGATAGACACGGTGAAACATATTTTTGGGATGAGTGGGCAGATGCCGATTTATGGCAACGAGTTTGGATTGACGATGAACAAGAGAATGGTGATGATGTTACCATGACCGAGTTCACTGACTTTGATTTAGCATTTGAATTTTTAGGAGAATTATAATGAACATAGATTTTAAGGATTTAGATACTTTACAGAAGTATTTCTACAACAGAGTAAATTACACAGAGTTTGAAGAAGCGATGATGACGGTTTATAACGATAAAAATTATATTGAACCACTCTGGCCACAATTTAGAGATAATGGAGTTGGTTTCTTAGTATCAAGAAGTGAAACAAAAGTATTTGACTATTTTTGTGCACAGATAGAAAAAACTGGATACAAAGGATAATTATGAGAGGTATTAAGAACACTCATGGTAAATGGAAAATGAAACATTCTGGTGAAATAAAGAATAAAGTATTAACTTTTGCCGATGGAGAAGACGAAATTACAATCTTCAAGCAAGAAGGATGTATTCAATTATCATATATCGTTTATGGTGGTGGAACGAGCGGTAATGATTACCCAGAAACCTTGCAAGAAATTAGAGAGAACCTTAAATCAATATCAAAAATGTATGAACTTAAAATACCAAAGTTCAAGAAAACATATCTTGAAAAATTAGTAGAAGCGGAGTTTTAAGATGGAAGCAATATTAGGAATACTATCAAAACAAATTAAGGTTAGCAATCCATCATTCACTATACAATCATTTAGAAGAACCATAGAAATTGCTATCCTCAAAGCCGAAGGGCTATTCTTTATGGACACAGTATCAGATGAAAGAATTGAAGAAGTGATGTTAGCTATTCCACAAGAGTGGGAGATAGAAAAAAGAATTAGAGATTCAATAGGTTCAACAGGTTCAACAAAAGAAGATGTTAAAGAGTCTATCCGGAAATATAGTATTCAATCTAATGTTGGTTATCGTAGGTATTGGCGGGATAAACGGAAGGTTGTAGCAGATGAAAATAAAGATGAAGAGTCAAATAAACTTTATGAAGAGGCAAATAAACTTTATGAAGAAGCAGTAAATATCTTAAAAAAGGAACAATTATAATGTTAGTTATTAAGGCAATCAACTTTGCGTTTGAAAAACACAGAGGTCAAGAGAGAAGAGGTAATGAATTACCTTATGCAATCCACCCAGTTATCGTATCGCAATTAATTGCGAAGTATAAAAGTGGTTCTTCTAAATTAGATGAACTACAATGTGCTGGGTTACTCCACGATGTATTAGAAGATACTGAGTGTGATAAGAATGAGCTTGAAAGAGAGTTTGGACCACTTGTAGCTGCGATTGTAGTAGAGTTGACATCAGACCCAGTTATGCTTAAAAAGTTGGGAAAGAATGAATACCTTAAACAAAAAATGATTAAAATGTCTAAATATGCTTTCATTATTAAGCTTATTGATAGATATAGTAATATTTTGGATAAGCCAGGTGAAAGTTATGTTAAGAAAACTCTTAATATGATGGAATATCTGTTAGAGAATAGAGAAGATATTACGGAGAGACAAATCCGAATTATCAATGACATTCAAGCAGAATGTTTGAAATTTCAAGCGAACTACACCGCATAATGGAATATCTTCGCAAAGATGATTTAGAAGAGATAAGAAAATCACCCATTAATGGCACTGATGAATTATCTCTTTATGCGGTGTACAAAAATCTTGCTCACCCAGTTTTCAAAGTCCAAAAACTAACAAAAAAATATGTTTATTGGAATGATGGAACAAATCATTCATATCCAAGTAGTGCAGCCGGTTATTCATTATTCAGTTCCAAAACAGAGGCTTGGAAGAAATACAAGTCATTGTATGAAACAAAGAAACAACACATTCAAGATCAATATGAGCGAGATATGTTGGCTTTGACACGAGCAACTACTATTTTAGACGAGTGTGCAGAAAAAACCCCAGAATACTTCCTTTAATCTACATTTAAGCATGTCTGCCTTATAATACACTATATCAAATAAAAAGGACAAGATATGGAAATTAATATATTTAAAGTCAAAGTAAAACAAAAACAACAAGGTAGGAAATTATCTTTTGCTTCTAAAGTTAAATTATCAATGATTGGTCATCTAAATGATTTAGAATTAAAAACTATCATGGATGAAACAAATGGGATGCCTGCTTTTTTTGGATTTAGAGAAGATATTAAAGATGTTTTATTAAAAACTTTTCCAGAAATAATAACAACAAAAATGGAAAATGATTCATTAAAAACTAAACCTAGATTTAAAACAATTGAAGATTGTGAAAAACAAATTAATGTTGAGGTTTGCTCTATCTTTGGTAAAACTTCTTACCCAAATTTAACCAAAGTAGATACCAAAATATATGGTCTTTCAAGAAAATTATATTGTTATGCGCCAAATGGTACTAATCATACATTTAAAACTCTACTTGAAAGATATATTGAAGCTCTTGATATTGAATATTTTAAAGAGAATACAGATGATTATGTTCAACCAACAGAACAACTTGTCGATATTCCTACAAATATAACCCATCTTGGCTATGTTTACACAATATCACACAAAGAAGTAGTTTAAGATGCATAATATGAAACAATGGGAACCAGGTGGCCCACTTAAAATTGCTATGCCAACACATTGGACTAAAGGTCAAGAACTATGCAACAGAACTGCTTGTCAGACTGGTCGTAATGTTTTTATGTGGAATCATTCCACAAGAGCTTATTACTGTGTTAGATGTGCAAGATTAATCAATGATGGTAACGGCACTATCAACGGTGTTCCACTTTGTGCTATTGATGAAGATAAGATGGCTTATGAGAAAGATGCAAAGGCAAAACTTGGATATAGTTGGGAAGCATACAAAGACT
>QMNM01000275.1 GCA_003647765.1 Candidatus Cloacimonadota bacterium | reverse complement strand
AGAAAATGGTACAAGTATTGACAGAATTTGGTTTTGATGTTCCTGAATTATGTGTTGACCTGTTTTTGAAGAAGAAGCAAGTAATACGGATGGGACTTCCACCAATCAGAATTGAAATTCTAACTGATATATCAGGAGTGGAGTTTGACGAATGCTATCAACAGAAAGTAACTGATGTCATAGATGGTGTTCAGGTTAATATAATCAGTCTGAAACATCTAAAAATTAATAAAAAAGCAACTGGTCGGCATAAAGATTTAGATGATATAGAACATCTTCCGTAGATTAGATTGTTCTTTCAGAATTTATAATCTTGTATTTTATTAACAGAAACACGTGGATTTATATATTTTTTTATAATTTGAGAAAGTAAAATAAATGGATAACAGTTCAATATTAAAGACATCTTTTGCGTAAGCTCAGTTACTAATACAAAAAATGCCTGTATCCTCAATAGAGAATACAGGCATTAAACTAACAACTAACTTTAGTTCATAAGCATGTTTGCCATTTCAGATTAGTTTGATGGATAAATCAATTCATCAGCCATAGTCATATTCAGTTTATAACCAACCCCAGGTTCCATTATTGTCAAATCGCCAATCCAATTTCCACCAAAATAAGTTGCTGATTGTGTCTGGTTCTTTACCTGATAAGCATTCGGTTCAATACTGGATAAGGCAGTTGCTACATCCATAGATACTTGTGGGAAATAAGCAATCCAGTTCCAGTTTACTGTTACAGGGATTGACGTGCTTACATCTATTGGCATTCCAAATATAGAAAAATCAGTAGGATTAACCATATTGACAAGATATGCCTCGCCATCTGTAATGTTTGTTAGATCACCTACCCAACCAGCACCTGAATAATATGTAGCTGACTGTGTTTGATTTTTCACTTGATAGATGTTATCACCTAATTCGCTAAACACACTCCCAATTGAAGTATCATCCGGATGCACATTAAACGATATCCAGTTCCAATTATTTGATAATTCAAATTCTTGTGTAGTGCCACTAGAATACAATTTCACAGAACCACATACATTCTGGAAATTTTTAAGATGACGATTATTTCCAAATACACAATACCAGTTTCCATTATCAGGGATATCAAATGTTACTTGTGCCTGAGCAACAGCAGAAAAACGATTAAAGCAATCAAATGGATTACCATTTAAATATGATAAATAATTTGTCTCATCTGTCATAAAATAATCAATAATACCATTATCTTCCTTTTTATACAGTTGAGACTCATTACTAACATCATCCATCCAAATTGTGCCAGAAACTATTTGCATAGGAGCAGTAAAATCTATATCTAAACGATAATCATCAGTTGTGTCCTGAGGCACTGATACAGTTGACCAAGCAAGTGAAGGCATTGTGCCTGATACATATAAAGAATAAGTATAAGTTCCTCCATTTGCACTATAAGCACAAACTTGCACAACTTGATTTGGAGTTGATGGATAACTACCAATATCAGTATCTATACGAGCGTAATATGTTCTGCCTTCTCCAACAATGAATACACATTTTCCTTCATTATCTGTGATTCCATAATTATCAATATAGATATTTGAACCGCTTAATTCTTTTACTGCCAATAGGACGCTTCCGCCGTCAATTGGATTACCTTGATTATCAAGAGCATAGATAGTTATTGTAGCAGAGCCCTCTGAATATACATTTGTTACAGATGTTATATAGCCATCACTTCTAATTTCAAACACAGAGCCGAACACCTTTCCCCAGCCATTTTCATATACTAATGGATTATTCACATAATTGTTCACTGGTTCCCAATGAATCCATTCTTCATCCCAGAATTCGTTCCATGTATGGTCACCGGATATAGATAGAATACTTGTGCAAGGTATAAGACATGCTCTTGTTGCAGCAGCTGTTATATCTGCATGTTCACCGCATCTGCCAATATGTTTACGATAAATTCTTACTGGCTGATGAGGTCGTTCATAATTTGAAGTAAATTGCATACTTGCTTGTATCCAGCTGGTTATAATTGCTACTGCACTGTTTTCACCTGCCACACCTTGATAATCCCATACAATAGGACAGTTCTCTAACATATCTCTCAGCATTGGATAGCCAGTATCAGCGTGATTAAATAGAAAATCACGCCAAAAAACACCAACAGGTGGAGGAGCAATGTTATTGTTATGCGTGGAATTACTCTCAATAATATCAGGGTCAATATACGCTGGTATTTCATCAGTAATTTTGGGATGCACAAGATACCAATAGTAAATATCTTTGGGAACTTCTACCTGAACAATATTACCTAACGAATCCTTTTTCCAATATTTTGTGGTTGAGTAATAATTGCCATCTGTACCAGAAGTGCCATAATCTACAATTTCTACATAATCTAAATAGCTGGCATTATAATAGATAGTTTCGGCATTTTCCTGAAATAAACCTGGTGAACCATATCCAGACATAAGATATTCTGGTGATGAATGAGCAATAGAGAATGCTATCTCATCTACATAAGGGTCTTCTGCACTAATAATCCCATAAGCCCAAATATCTTGATAGAAACTGGTAATATTTGACAATACAGCAATCAAATCATTTCTCAACCATTCTGGTGCCTTTTCTATTGCCTGACGGGACTGAGTAGTTAGTGGATAATTATAATCTGATGGATAAACTTCTAAAGTATCAGCATCATTATCAAAATACACAGTGAAATTTTTACCTGCTTGCACATATCTGCTAACATCTAATGAATCCATTAGAAACCAGTCGCCTTTTACAGGTTCTGGAATAATAAGATGTTCTGGTCGTATTGGCGGCTGATATGGTTCAGCTTCACCAATAGAGATAAATCCCTCTGGATAGATTAGTTTATGAGTACAACCTCTTTCAACTTCTCCATATACTAATCCTATACATTGTAACAAAAATAATGCTACAATGCCTATAACTTTCATTTTCATAACTTCCTCCTGATATTATGAATGAACTTACACATATCTTACATTTATCTTACATTCAGTTGATAAGTGCGTGGATATTAAAATCCAGCAACAAATTTGAATAAAAATTACGAATAGAGATTTAAGCCGAGCTCTGTAATAACTTATATAATCTATCTTTTAACTTATCAATATTAAATCCTGTTACTGCTGAAATAATCAATGGCTCTTCATTCACCTTATTTTTGAATATGGCTTT
>QMNM01000274.1 GCA_003647765.1 Candidatus Cloacimonadota bacterium | reverse complement strand
GGTTAATCCTGATAGTGATGGAAATTATGTGATTGTGATTGCTCCTGGGACTTATGATGTAACTGCTGATTTAGAGTCCTATACGGATTCAACAATTACTAATGTAGAGGTTGTGCAAGGACAGGCAACAACAGGGATTGATTTTACTCTTTACTCAGAAACTGGCAGTATTGCTGGCACAGTTGCATTGCTCGGTGGATATTGGAATGTCCAAAATGTAGAGGTCTCTGCTGAATTAGTAAGCAAAGATACCATTGTAGTGAAAACCGTTCATCCAGATGAAAATGGCAATTTTATTATTGATGATCTCCTGCCAAACTTCTACAATGTACATTCTTATTTGGAAAATTACATTGATTCAACAGTTGTTGGAGTAGAAGTTCAAGTGGACTCAATAACTACAATAGAAGATACTATCATATTAGAATATGAACAATATTATCATGAGCCACCTAATTGGGTAGTTATCCCTGGCACACAGTATAATATGGTAATGATGGCAAGTGTTTTGTTCAATGCAGTAGAATTTACACAGAATGCTGATAGTACGAATATATTGGCTGCTTTTGCACTTGATGAATACGGAAATATGATTGAGGACTCTTGTAGAGGATTGGCAGTATGGCAAACTTATGATAATTCTGGTTTCTGGTATATGACAATTGTCAGTAATTTTGAGCCAAGCACACCTTGGGATGAGGAGCTCATTGGATTCAAAATTTATGATAATGAGACGAATTCTGCGTATGATTGTAATGAAACAATCAAGTTTGTCGCCAATTCTACAATAGGTAATCCTGCTTATCCTTATCCATTAACTGCTGGTGAATTACCGAATTTTGGTTGGATTGTTGGATATGTTAATTTAATCGGTGGATATGGAAATGTAGAAGATGTTGTTGTAATTGATAGTGTTAGTGGAACTTGGGTTCATCCTGATAGCACTGGATATTATCTGTTAGCAGAGATGGATCCTGGTATGTACTCAATTACAGCTTACCTTGACAGTACATATACTACTCAATCAATTGATAATGTTGAAGTTCTGCCCGGGGTTGTAACTACTGGTGTGGACTTTACCTTATATTATCTTGGTGGCACAGGTTGGATTGAAGGAACTGTTACATTATTAGGCGGAAGTGGAAATGTTGAAGATGTAAAAATATATGCCGCAGGTGATTCAGTAAGTCCAGACACATCTGGATATTATATAATTGAAGTGCCAGAAGGAAATCATAAAGTAGTTGCATATCTTGACCATTATTATTGTGATGAACAAAATGTTAATGTATTAGCTGGACAGACAGTATCTAATGTGGACTTTTTCCTTACTCCAATGGACGGCAAAATTGCTGGTACAGTAACTTTATCTGGTAATGGCACTGGAAATGTTGTTGATGTAATCGTCTCTGCTGGTATGAATTATACAACACATCCAGATACAAGTGGCAATTATGAATTAATTCTTCCACCTGGATACTATAATGTTTCAGCATCATTAAATGGTTATTATTCTGCTTTAACACAAAATATTTATGTAAAGGAAGATTCAACAACCCAGCCTATTGATTTTGTATTAGACCCAAAGCCTGGCTGGATTCAAGGAAAAATTATTCTTGTCGGTGGAACAGGCAATGTTACAGATGTTGCAGTTAGTGCTATGATTGATACTGTAGTAATCCAGACCGTATTCCCTGCACCTGACGGCAATTATTCTATTGAAATTGAGCCTGGATTGTATAATGTCAAAGCAGAATTGGAAAATTATACGCCAGATACTTTATATGCAATACAAGTTATACAAAACACAGCTAATACTGGCAATGTTATTTATCTATGTCATCAAGATATTGGAACTATTCAAGGCACTGTTACTTTAGCAGGAGGAACTGGAAATGTTGAAGATGTTGAAGTTACTGCTGGTGCAATTACAGTTCATCCTAATAGTGATGGTTACTATATTATCGGAATTATATCAGGCACTTATGATGTTACTGCTTCTTTGTATGGCTATCACGATTCTACAAATGTTGATATAACAGTAATACCGAATCAGGATACATTGGGCGTTGACTTTGACTTAATTCCTATGACTCCCGGTGGAATATCTGGAAAAGTTACTTTACTTGGCGGTGAAGGAAATGTGCAAGATGTTCAGATAACAGCAACAGATGGCATTAGCACTTATTATGCTAATCCAATTTCAGATAGTACATATTCAATAACAGGTATGACTCCATCCACATATATTGTAACAGCTACTCTAAATGGCTATTATCCAGATATAGTAGAAAATGTGGTTGTCTTTGAAGATTCTATCACAACTGGAATTGACCTTACATTAGAATATATAATAACTGGAACTATTCAAGGAACTGTTACTTTATCCGGTGGGACTGGCAATGTACAAGAAGTATTGATTACTATTGAAGGTGAAACAACTTATACAGTCAATCCAGATAGCAATGGTTTCTATTCTATAGAAGTTCTACCTGGAACTTATGATATAACCGCACAATTAACTGGCTATTGGGATGCTACCACATCTGGAGTAATAGTATATGAAAATCAGATAACCACTGTGAACTTTACTTTGGAATATATAGAAAATGCTGGAACTATAGAAGGATATGTTAATTTAGCAGGTGGAGCTGGAAATGTCCAGGATGTAGAAGTAACAGCAGATGCACAAACTGTTCATCCTGATGCCAATGGTCATTATGTTATTACAATTGCTCCTGGAACTTACATTGTAAATGCATGTTTGACCAATTATCAGGACTCTATAATAGTAAGTGTGGTCGTTTATCCAGATTCTGCAACAACAGATGTGAACTTTACTTTATATCCACTTCACGGGACAATACAAGGCACTGTCGTATTAGCAGGTGGTTCTGGCAATATACAAAATGTAGAGATAACAGCAGCAGGACAAACAGTCCATCCGGATATCAATGGTGATTATCAATTATCATTACTTCCTGGAACTTATGATGTAATTGCACATCTTGACCATTATCAGGACTCTACAATTGTTGGAGTTGTTGTTTATCCAAACCAAATAACTACTGATATTGACTTCTTATTATATCCAAATAATGGCTTTGTGCAAGGCGTTGTCAATCTACTAAATGGAACTGGTAATATACAGGATGTAAAGATTGAGGTCTTGCTAAATTCTGTTGTTATAGATTCAACAAATCCTGATACAAGCGG
>QMNM01000273.1 GCA_003647765.1 Candidatus Cloacimonadota bacterium | reverse complement strand
CCTGCTCCATTGGTCTGTATTCCATCTTCTCCATCTTTGATGTCTGTATAGGATATTGTAACTACATTTGACCATCCATTTGGGTAAAAACTTATTTCACTATTGGAATTAGTATTATAAAGGATACAATTATTGATAAGTAGATTGTTGTCGCGAGTGCAGTAAATAACTTTATCTGGAATATTATTACCAGCAGTTATAATATTATTTAAAGTAGGACAACTATCATGACCATTGCCTAAAATACTACCATCTTCACCGGAAGTATTGTTAACTATCGCTACATTGGTTAATATAGGATTTGAGTTAGAGCAATTAATACCAGCTGATGAACCCCATGCAGGATTTACACTATTTTCACTAACTATTACATTTTTTAGTATGGGACTAGAATTACTCAACTTAATCCCACCTCCTGTAGCTTCAGCATAATTATTGCTGACTGTCACATTTTCAAAAGTTGGATTACTTTCACTGCAAAGAATTCCACCACCAAGCATTGCTGTATTATTTTTTATAGTCATATTTTTTATGATTGGATTAGAATTTGTTTCAAAAAATATACCAGCCCCAACAGAAGCATTACCATTCTGAATGGTTAAGTTCTCTATAGAAAAATAACTATCATTAAAAGCACATATAATAACAGGATATGTATTATCTCCATCAAGGATGGTTAAATCTTCAACCTCTCCGATTATTGAAACATATCTGCGACAATTTAATGGAAATATCTCATTAGTTAAAGAAGATGAATATATACCATTTGCTAAATGTATTGTATTAGGATGTGTGCTATCTGAGGCAATCTTTGTTAATGCATAAGATATCGTTTGCAATGGCTCGGATGGAGTTAATCCACTATTATTATTATCTCCTTCTGGACTTACATATAAGTCCTGATTAACTGGTTCAATCTTGGAATGAAGTATATCAAAAGTAAAATTATCAAGTGGATAAACGAAGAAGTCATCAGGTTCCATTACAGTGAAAGTATCTACTATTACATCAATAATTGAGCAATTAAAAGCACGAACATCACAGCCAATTCCGGAATAGTTTAGAAATATATTACAACGTTTCTGAGCATCAAAGTCAATATTAGAGACATTTTCAAAAAAGATACCACCGCCATTATAAACAGCATAGTTTTTAGTTATTGTTACATTACTTAAATTAACATTAGAATTAGTGTAAAATATGCCTCCTCCTTGCTCTGCATTATTGTTCTTAATCATACAATTGCTAATTTTCGGATTAGCAGACATACAAAATATTCCTCCACCTCTAATGTTATGTAGATGAAATGTTCCGCTTCCATTCTGAATAGTAAAGCCACATAAAATAGCATGATTCTCTCCACTTTCAAATTTAACTACACTACCATTTTGATTACCGTCAATTATAGTTGAATCAATATAGGAATTATTCTGGGTAGTTAAATATAAACTGGCTACTATAATATTCTTTCCATTGTAGTTTATATTTTCAAAGTATGTTCCAGGATATACTATTATAGTATCTCCATCAACAGATGCATTTATACCTTCCTGTATTGTAGTGTAATCGCCAGTGCCGTTTATATCTACATAGATAATATTGGCTAATGATATAGAAAATGATGCACATAATAGAATTATCAGGATGCCGAAAAATCTTTCTCTTAACATTTCTTTCTCCTTTCTTTAAGAAACCCGACTCGGGTTCTACGAGTCGGGTTTGGTTTATTATTTGATTATCAGCATCTTCTTTACACTCATCCGAGCATTCGCCTTTATCTGATACAAATACAATCCACTACTTATCTCAGCTCCTCTATCATCTTTTCCATCCCAGATTACTTTATAACCACCTTTCTTTTGTCTCTCCTGAACCAATCTCCTTACTAACTGTCCCTTTGCATTATAAATGCTCAATTCCACTTTACTATCTTCTGGTATTGTATATCTAATTACTGTCTCTGGATTAAATGGATTTGGATAATTCTGTGATAGTGTAAAGTCAATACTCTCTAACTCCGGAACTGGCTCTCCACTTACATTCAATCTGACAATAGCAAATTCATCAGAAGAAAGATAAACTGGATTATCAACAAAATTAGAGGTTTCAAAGTCAAGAACCTTTACTCTCTTAACAAATTCAACCTGATTGAGTCCTTTATTACTATAATAAAGTTGGAAAGAGAGTGGTACACCTGATTGACCATCTTTACTACCAGTAGTATCATCTTCAATATATGCAAGAACCTGCACAGGATACTCATTTACTTTACTTGCTCCAATGCATTCATCACCAATGAATACTCCAATCTCTTCTGGCATTTGACCATATACAGTATCAACCATTATGGGCTCATAATCTGCCTTCTCCTCAAAGGAGAAATAATCTGTGCCTTCTCTCTCATAAGGATCAGCCTGTTCTCCACTATCCTCCCAGGAAAAACTGCATTCATCAATGCTTTTAACTGTATACAACTCTCCATAATTTAGAGTTCCCTCATCTCCTATCCATTCTCCATTCCATTTGAACATTGACCAATATTGTCCCTTAATATAGGTAAGATAATCATTCCAGATACTATCAGGAAAGGCATCTTCTGGTCTCTGGCTATATGAAAGGAAATATCCTATCCAATTCCAAATTTCTGGTTCAAGGGTTATTACTGCATCAGGATCTTCAAGAAAACCAGGAATATGTAGTTTGTCAGATGCATTCATATTTATCTTGTAGCCATCTACACTATAGAAGTTCCCAATACCATTTTGCCAACCAGGAATTCCAGGATCCCACCAAACATCATTCTCTTGTCCTTTGCATATTTCCATATTATCCAGTACTGAATCAAGCACAAATAGAGCATCAGTATTATTATCTGCTAATGTATCAAGAATAGGGAAAGAAATCCATGTCCATTTTGGTTTAAGAGTTCTACCATCAAAGTCGTGTTCTATTGCGGGAATAGCACCCATATCAGGTGGGGTTTCGTCTTCATCCCAATCTGTATCAGGGTCACCAGCGTCTATGCAAGGGCTACGGGCTTCTTCATCCCATTGGAGATTGTAATTACCAACAAATAGAGGGTCTGTGTATATATTACCACCTTGATCTGTTAACCAAGCAGGAATTTCACCTTCTATACAACAATAACCAACAAATCCATAAGTAGGTTCTTCAGCAAAGTTAATATCAAAACTAATTCCATTTCCATAGTTTATTG
>QMNM01000272.1 GCA_003647765.1 Candidatus Cloacimonadota bacterium | reverse complement strand
GGATATGAAAAACATAAAAAAAATGAAGTGCTAACGAAATATGAGATGTATGAGTTAGAGTATATTCCAGAAGGTGAAAAAATAAATCAAATCTCTAAAAGTGAAGAGATTATCAGACAAGCAATAGAATTGAATATTCAAGAATATTGCAAAGAGCCATTTGAGCTTCCAGACCGTTTTGTGATTTTTCAAACAATGGATATTATTCCTGCTCAGCCACAAAATTTAATAGAAGCAGGCAAAGATGTTTGGAAAGCGTATTTAATGGACTCTGAATCCGAGGCGAAAAGCTATTTCATACACCATATTTCCAAAGAATTAAGCGATTCATTAACTTATCAATGTACCAAAATTGTTCTTGATTATGTTTATTTTAATATCAATGACATGGAAATTGATGTAGATCTGTCAGAAGAGGACTTGATTGACTATTACAATAATAATCCGGATAAATTCACAATTAACCAGAATTTTCAAAAAATAGATTTTACCACAAAGGCACAGAAACACAAAGAGAGAGTTGTTCCCTTTGAACAGGTAAGAAATGACATTATTCAATGTTTAACTTTTGCTCAAAAACAGAAATTTGCCGAAGATATTTGCCAAGAGATAGCTAATGAGATGAAGTTCAGCACGCCAGAATTTTTAGGCGAAAATTTCAATGTAAAAAAGAATGAAGAAATTATCAATTTCCAGACAGACATACACCAGATGGATTCAGATAGCTGCTTAAGTGTGAATACATTACTAAAACAGGAGATTTTTTCTAATGATGCAGATATTGGAATAATTAAGAAGCCACCTTTGTATATTATTTATAAAATACATAGCCGAATAGAAAATTATCAGGCCAAATTTTCCGATGTAAAAAGTGATATTATTACTTTTATAAAAGCCGAAAACAATAAAAAATTGGAAAGCGAATATAGAAATTATTATGAAAAGAATAAGGAGAAATTTGTTTCAAAAGATAGTATTAAATGTGCGATTATTTTTGTCCCACAAGATTTGAATAACATTACAATTTCGGATTCAACAATTGAGAGATTTTATGATGAGCATAGAGAAGAATTTTTTCAACCTAAACAGGCATTATTTCAGACAATATTTATTAGCAGGTATAGAAAATTTAGTAAAATGGGTGATTCTAAAAGAATTGCAAATAAAGTTGCTCGTTTAGCAAAAAATGGTGTTGATTTTAATGACCTTGCAATGCTCTTCTCTAACAGAATTGTAAAAAAAGAGAATGAGTTAAAATATAAAACCATTGCTGACCTGTCAGATGAATTGAAAAATGCTATTTATACAATGAAAAAATCTATAAGTGAACCGATAGAAAATAGCGATGGATTTTACATTATAAAACTGATAGACATAAGAGATGCTCGTATTTTGCCATTTTCAGAAGTTAAACAACGAATACGGCAACAATTAACAGAAGCTAGGTCTGATGAATTAGCATTAGAAAAAATCAGTAAGATTGATAGCAAAGTCAATGTGTATAATGATTCTCTTGCTGAACTTTATGCAGATTTCTTTTTTAAGATTGATTGGATATGTTTAGACAAAGATGCCTTCCAAGATAGCATTTTGGGAAAAATCAGTTCATTAGTGAATTACGAATCAGAACTGTCAAAGTTAAAAAAAGGGCAAAAATTGTCAGCAATTATTAAATCAGACACTGGTTATTTCATTGTATTTCTTTTGGATAGGAAAAAAGGTAGACAACTTACTTATGATGAAGTATATGCAAGAGTAAAAAAGGAATACAATGAATTAACGCAAATAGAGAGGAATAAGGAGTTATCTCAACAGATTATTTCTCGTATAAAACAGGGCGAAAATCCTGATTCTTTACTTACATATTTTTCTGGATGGCACTTTACGGATTGGCTTAAATTAAATGATAATATTCCTGGGTTTAGGAAAGAAGAGAGTAGAATTATTTTAGAAGATGCAATTAATAGAAAAAAAGGGAGTTTTAGTCATCTATTGCGTTTAAAAAATCAAGGATTTGCCTTTTATCAAGTTGAAGATGTAAATACTATTTCAATGGAGAAGTTTGAAATAGAAAAGGAAAAATTTAGAAATCTCTATATTAAACAAAAGTATCAACAATGGTATGAAAAATATAAAGGAATGGCAAACATAGAGATATGTATTGAATCCTAAGAAGATGGACAGGAGTTCAAGAGGTTAAGGAAATAAACTAGTGGGTAAGCACCATCATAACCTAACTTGACAAAGTAGAAATAATTTGACAAGGTTTAATAGGATATTGGAATTTTTAGATTTTCAGGATAGGGCTTGGAAATGTTCCGTGTTTTTTAATGTTTTTCGTGGCTAAAATTTGACAAATATCTAACATAGGAGGAATTAGAATGATAGAAATCCGACTTCATGGACGAGGCGGACAGGGTTCTGTAAAGGCATCTATGATTTTAGCTGAAGCTGCATTTCAAGGTGGAAAATATGTTCAAGCATTTCCGAGATTTGGCGTTGAAAGACGAGGCGCTCCTGTTGAGGCATTTACAAGAATAGATGATAAGCCAGTCCAAATCCGTTCGCAAATCTATTATCCTGATGGGATAATTGTACTTGATCCCACTTTAATAGAAGTGATTGATGTAACAAGTGGCTTGAAAAAAAACGGCTGGATTTTAATCAATAGTGACAAAAAGCCAGATGATTTCAATTTTGATAATCACTATAAGGTCTATACTGTAGATGCTACCAAAATTGCAGTTGAAAATCATCTTGGCTCGCGAGCTGCACCTATTGTAAATACTGCTATTGTAGGTGCTTTTGCAAAAATTACAGGTGAGGTTGAAATGAAAGCAGTAGAAAAAGGTATTGATTCCGCTATCCCAAGAATGAGGGAAGAAAACAAAAAGGCAGCTTATCAAGCATATGATTCTATCAAATTAAATTAGGATTTAACCGCAAAGAACGCAAAAAAACCTATTATAATTTTCAGAAAGGATCTAACCGCAAAGTGCGCTGAGTACACGCAAAGAATATAAAAAAACATAATATTATAATTCTATAAAAAATCTTTGCGAACTTTGCGACTTCATCGGGTTCTTTGCGGTTAAATGGATAACAATTTAACTGTGGGATACTACGGGAAGATGCATAGAATTATAATTTTCAGAAAGAATCTAACCGCAGAGTGCGCTGAGTACACGCAAAGAATATAAAAAATATAATATTATAATT
>QMNM01000271.1 GCA_003647765.1 Candidatus Cloacimonadota bacterium | reverse complement strand
ATATAACAGGAAAAATAATACAAGCCTTTTACAAAGTAAATAATACTCTTGGATATGGTTTTTTAGAAAAAGTTTACGAGAATGCAATGGCTTTTGAGTTGAAAAGAATGGGATGCAATGTCTTGCAACAAAAGAATATCAAAGTCTACTATGAAAACGAAGTAATGGGAGATTATTATGCAGATTTGTTGGTAGATGATTTAGTTATTGTAGAATTAAAGGCTTGTGAAAGTATTCGTGAAGAACACGAAGCACAATTGATCAACTATTTGAAAGCAACTGAAATAGAAGTTGGATTGTTGTTAAACTTTGGCAAAAAGGCAGAATTCAAAAGAAAGATATTCACCAATGATAGAAAGTGAAGGATAGAACATAGATAACACGGATGATGCGAATGAACACGGATAAGAATAGAACACTGATTACACGGATGACGCGGATAAACATGGACAAAAAATTAAATCAATCAAGGATTAATAAATAAAAAAATCCGTGAAAATCAGTGTAATCAGTGTCATCCGTGTGCTATAGAAAGGAAAAAGAGGAATGAAGAATATCGGCTTAAGAACAGTTTTATTTACTCTAATATTTTTTGGCTTTATTTATATGTTATTAGTTTTCACTAATCGTGCTGGAAAAACCCTTTATCTTTTTTCCGGAGTTGTCTTACTTCTTATTGGAATTTTCCTGTTTCTGAAATCAATAAAAATCCAGGACAATGCTTTTATAAGCAATTTACTGGCAATTTTCAGCGGAATATCTCTCTGGGGATTTGTCGGCGAGTTTCTTGAAAATGCTGATTTGTATATTAACGATGCAACCGTAGAAATTGCACATTGGAATTTCTTACCGATTCTGCTTTTAGTGATATTTCTCTTTCTAAATTTAAGAAGACATTTTCCAATCCCTGCTCAATTCTCATTAGCAAGCTTTATTTTAATCTGGACTTTGCATTACATAATGATTTTCCAATTTGAGGTTCTATCCCGGACTCATTTTTCAACTTATATAATGTGTGGGATTTTTGTTTTGCTGATGGGGTTTTCAATTTACAAAGTGAAAAATGGTAAAGATATAAACTCAATAATGTTCTGGTCATATTTTGGGCTTTTGAGTGTCTGGTCTGTTTTAGAATATATCTGGGGTTGGCGACTTATTCCAGGACCTTATTCAATATAAGGTCTATTGGAGAATAATTCCGGGGGTGTATTAAAATGAATAAGATAAAATTCACAACTTACTTTATATATCTCTTGCTGATTTCAGGTCTCTTTGTAGAATTACAATGTACTGACGAACTTGCAGATAAGCAGAAGATTACAAATAACCTATCCCCAATTCTGATTTATGATGAAGATGACCTTTTGCAAATAACAAGAAGATGTGGCAAAATATCATGGAGATGTGTGCCTTTATCTCACTATTGCGTTTAGAACAACGCAATTAGCTATTTCAGAATTGTGGAAAGATGAAATTTAAAGAAGGTTTTTATGCACTGCTCATAAGTATAACTTATTGATTTTTATATAATTATAGACCATCTTTGGTAAAACATTAACAACATTTTCACCTTTTTTTATTTTATCTCTTATGTCGCTTGAAGAAATATCTATCAGAGGCATTTCTAAAAAATTCAATTTATCTAAATAATCCAGATTTTGCAATGCTCTTTTGTCCACCTTGCGGCTCACTACAACTATAGTGGCAAGTTTAAATAAGTCCTGATAATGATACCATGTAAGTAATTCCTCAACATTATCTTGTCCAATAATGAAAAATAAGTATGCATTAGGATAGCGTTTATGTAATTCTTGTAATGTGATTACTGAATAAGACGGTTTGCCACAAAAAGACAAAGACATAGAGTTTAGAGAATTTAAATTCTTATCCGTGCCCTCTGTGACTCTATGGCTAATCTTATTTTCCAAATCAGATACTTCAAATTTTGTTATATTGGAATTACTTAATGCAAGTTTTAGCATATTGTACCGATGATGAAATTCTGCTATTTCACTATTTTTATGTGGTGGTTTTGCAGAAGGTATGAACAGAAGTTTATCAAGATGCAAATGTTCCAAACAGAATTTAGCTATAAATAAATGTCCATTATGTACTGGATTAAATGTGCCACCTAAAATTCCTAATCTTATTCTGTTCATAAGCTTAATGCATTAGCTTTGCATCTGATTTACTAATCATCTCTTGAATTTCCACAATCCGTTTGTCAGTAGGATATTTATCAAGAAATTTTTGTAATAAATTTTTTGCTTTATTATATTCTTTTTTTTCTATATATACCTTTGCAGCTAAATAAAGGGCATCTTTATCAACTTCATTATGTAAATTTAATTCTATAATTTCCTCTAAATAGAGCAAAGCAGAGTTATAATTATGTAATTTATAATAGATATAGCCATTTTCATATTTCTTTTTTAAGATTCTTATTTTGCATTTTTTAATATAATTTTGAGCTTCTTTTTTATATTTACCTTCTGGATAGAGCTGCAAATATTGCTTGAACTTGCTTAATGCATTTTTTGTTTCTGACTGATCATAAGGATAGGGATAAGATAACTTCCACCAGCAGACACCGATTCTATAATCTGCTGTTTCAATATACGGAGAGTCAGGATAGAGGGTAATTAACTCGTTAAATTCATATTTAGCGTCTTCATATAATTTTTGCTGAAATAAGCACTCTGCATATTTATACTGTGCTTCTTGGACATAAGGTGAACCTTTATGTCCATAAGTTATCTGTTTATATATTTCCGATGCTTTTGAATATTTCTTTTTAGCGAATAATTCTTCTGCCAATTGCATTTTCCTTTGTACTCCCATATTTTTCCATAAGCTAGCAGATTTTGAACAAGATATTAACAATATTAAAATTAATACTACACAAAGCATTTTTGGAAAATAAATGATTATTTTATTTTCTTTCATAATAAAATATTTCTCCATTTTTTTATTTCAAATTTGAGCAATGAGATGTATAAGATATACTTTTCTTTCATTGCGAACCTTAATTTATCAAGATGAAGCAAGCCCATGAATTAGCCACAAAATCACCTATATTAGATAGCACGCATCTAATAGGGTAGGCACAAAAAATGTTCTATTTTTCATTCACTCATTCACTCATCTACTCATTCACTCATCTACTCATTCACTCATCTACTCATTCACTCATCTACTCATTCACTCATCTACTCATTCACTCATCTACTCATT
>QMNM01000270.1 GCA_003647765.1 Candidatus Cloacimonadota bacterium | reverse complement strand
TAAAGAAGAATGCAGACTATCTGCACTTACTTTAGGAACGGAATGTGTATCTATTGATAGAAATCATATCGCAAAGAACTTTGGTCATATTGATATTCATGACTTCAAGAAAATGTATCCAGAACTATTAGTATGATTGTATTTGAAACCGGAGACTTAGTAAAACATGTATCGGATATTCACCCACTTAGATTTGGCTATATAACTGGTGAGCCATATATTAGTCACCGGGGTATATTAATCGTTCATGCTAAAGATCCACATGATAAATCTCCTACTATTTTTACAGTGTCTGATATTGTTAAGAATTTCGGACGGTTAGAATTATTTGAGTTCAAATACCAATACCCAGAGGAACAGATATGAAAAGTAAAAAACAAATTCAAGAAGCCATTAAGAATGGTGAGATGTTTCCAATAGTAGATAATATGGAATATAATACTTTAATTCGCAGACCTCAACTATATGCTTTAATCATTGGGGCTACAACAAGAACCATTAAGATGCAACTAACGGGCTTATATAGAGGTATAGATAACATTGAGTATCTTACATTTTACACAGATGAAGAAATCAATGGTCAAAATAAACATGCAATTGAATATAGATCAACAACATTTGACAATATTTATGACTATGATAAAGTTGCTGTTGACGAATTAAAAAATAACTTTAGAAATATCAATAGAGTTGCTAAGGATTATGGTTATAACAGTTTAGAAGATTTTCTGAAAACATATAATACTTATATGGAAGAATTGCCGGAGAGAATGATATGAAGTTATCATCAGATAGATACTTAGTCAATCAGTATAAATCAATCACTACAAACATAATATTTCAAGAATTAAAACAGCAAAAATATTTTAAGATTGATAAAGTTAAGGTTGTTCTGCTAGACTTGATTTTGAATGAAGATGGTAAAGAGACAATGGTTTATAGATATACACCAGTTGGAAAAGAACAAACAATAGGTTTTGCTATTTTTACTGATACCAATATTGAAAAACTCTTTGATAACCAAATGCCTAATCACTATAAAATGAAAATGCATTTAGATACTTTAAACAAATCTTTAGTTTCATTAGGGTATAATACACTAAACGAATTTATGATTGAGCTAAAAGAAGCCCAAGAAGAATTTCCAGAATACGTTATATAGGGATTTAATATGAGAATAAAAGCGGTATTTAACAAGAACGATAAAAGACAGAAAATGTTCATAAAGTTTATTAAGCAAACTTTTCCACAAATGATTACAGAGAAAGACCCAGAAATGTTCTTTGTATGTGGTGGTGATGGATCAATGCTTCATGCCCATAAGAAATATGGGAACACGGGACTTCCTTTCTTCGGCAAGGGTATGGGAACAGCCAACTTTATTATGAACAACTTTGAAAACAACTTTGAGATTATAAGTGGATTATTAGATGATACTATTAAGCCAACGGTTATTCTTACTGAAAAGATTGGCATCACAATAAAGAAAAAGAATGCTAAAAAGAAGATATACAAAGAATCAATTAATGATATTGTTATCGGTAATGGTATTATGGATTATCACTCTTTAGTTATTAATTCAGAGAGAGGTGCTTTTGAGAACTTCAACTATCGTGGTGCTGGGGTTTGTGTTTCAACTGCTCTTGGTTCAACTGCATATAATGTGAATAACAAAGGAGATGTTCTTCCAATTGATTTAGATGCTTGGAGTTTTACTTCAATTGTTGGCGACAGAGATGTCCGTGATATTATGAAGCCTCAAAAGATTACTATTAAAGTTGGTAGTGAACGACAAACTCCGATACTTTTTATTGACGGAACAGCCACTGCAATACCCCTATCTAAAGGGGATAAAATAACATTGAGCAAACAAGAAGATAAATTTAAGTTAGCTTTTATAGACCCTAAAGTATTTTTCGCAAAGAGAATGAAACTTATTCAACAAAAACGCTAACTTCCTCTATAAATAAAGTAAATATAGAGAGGAGTTAATATGGATGTAGGTGCATTAGTTGCCGGTGGAACAGCAATAGCGGGAGCTATTGGTGGTGCATTTATGAGTGAACACCACTTAGATATGCCTTGGTGTGTCGTCGGTGGAATAACAATCTTTTATCATGCAAATATGACAACAAATATTGCCGTGCAATATGATGAGAGGTCAGTATTTGGTTCTCATGGACAGTATGCTGTATGGCTTGGAACTGCTCCAAGATCATTTACAGTTTGGACAAATATGGTCGCCGCAAATCATCTTGAAGTAGCATTCAATGTAGCTCAAATTATGATTGCTCATGAATGGACACAAAAAAACCCACCAGGATGTCGAATAATGAAATCACCAATACCAATTGGTGGTGCTTTACTTTACTTTCTAAATGTTAGAATAGAGAGTTATGATTCAAGTATTGAAGAAGGGACTATGATGGATGGAATAGCGTTTGTAGGTGCTCCAATTCAAGTTACTTTGAGTTTATCTCTAAAAGAATGCAAACCAATATAAATTAAACAAGGATTAAATATGGGACTATATACATCATACGATACTTCAGAGTATTATGATACACCAACTAAAAAAGTAGAAAAAAAACAAGAAGAAACTAAAGTAATAAATATACCGCCAGAGGTTAGAAAATCATTATATGATAAATCACAAGATGTTCTTGCTAAGAAAAAGAAATATAATGGTATTGATTTTAGGAATAAATATAGAGTTGGTCAACGTATTGCAGTGCAAGGTCCAAATGGTCATACAAGAACTAGTAAAGGTGTTATTGCAGAAATAGTAGCCGAAAACTTAATGTATGTTTCAATGGAAGATTCATATAGAGATGTTAATGACCAATGGTTAATAGACTTTGTAACAAACCACGATAGGATAATGATATTATGAGAACATGCAAATTGTCAATGAACAAAAGATTTCTACGATTATTAGCTCTTGCAAGTATAGTAGATAAAAGATACAACAGAAGAGAATACATTACTACATTAGATGTTATTATAAGTAATACACTAGTAGCCGACGACTTAGCAACAAAATCAATATACATCCAAACATTTCGATAATCAAAGAGAGTATTTCTACTCTTTTTGCAACTTTCCCAACAAATTACTAAATTTCTATATATTTTTTGTATAATAATCTATAAGCAACAAAGAATGAGTATAAATAAATCTACGGAAGTTAATCTTCTGATTTTTATTAGTCTATTAGACTTTAAGCATTTTTTGAAAC
>QMNM01000269.1 GCA_003647765.1 Candidatus Cloacimonadota bacterium | reverse complement strand
ACAACAACAATCATTGAGTAAAATATGGGATAATCCGGAGGAAGATATATATGAATTATAATCGTGGGGACATTGTGATTTTGCCTTTTCCATTTGTTACAACAAAGGGAACCCGACAAAAAGCTCGTCCTGCTCTTGTCATTTCTGACCACTCTATTAAACGAAGATTTAATGATGTGATTTTAGTTGCTATTACATCGCAAAAAATTGATGACATAAAACAGACAGAATTTCTTATTGCTGAAGGTTCGATAGAATTTAAGAAATCTGGGCTTCTGAAGGACTCTGTTGTTCGTTGTGAATATGTAATGACAGTTCCCAAGGAAATCATTGTAAGAAAACTTGGGAATTTACCGAACAATATAATGGGTAAAATTAACGAAAAACTCAAATTAAGCATTGGGTTATGCGGATAAATATCACTTATTATTCGGTAAAAAGAAATTATTATAATTCATATAGGATGAGGTAATTGAATATGTCTGTGCAGAATTTTAATCAGATATACAGTAGATTAAAGAGAAAGTATTGGAAGGAGTTTGGATGATTGACTTGACAATAAACGAAAAGCAATTGAAAAAGACAATAGAAAGAGCGAAAAAGCGGAATATTATCATACCTACTTTTGCTCAAATGAAAAATCCTGACCTGATTCCAGACAAGATAAAGAGTGAATTGAAAGGAATAGGATTGTGGGATATTACAGCGAGAAATCTCTTTCGTATAACTTGGAAGAATGAGCCAGTGGAATTTGGTGGACAATTTAATGGTGTAAATTATTTAGAATTGCCAGAAGAATTAACAGGCATTGACGCTAGAATAATAGCATTAGTAGGCAAATGGTTCCCTACTGGCTCACATAAAGTTGGTGCAACTTATGGCTGTTTAGTGCCTCGTTTAATTACAGGACAGTTTGACCCAACATTACATAAAGCAGTTTGGCCCTCCACTGGAAATTATTGTCGTGGCGGTGCTTATGATGCCGCATTGCTTGCATGTGAGTCCATTGCTATTTTACCGGAACAAATGAGTCAGGAAAGATTTGACTGGCTGAAAAAGGTTGCTGGTGAAATCATTGCCACGCCAGGATGTGAAAGCAATGTTAAGGAAATTTATGATAAATGCTGGGAATTAAAAAAGACAAGAAATAATATTGTCATATTCAATCAATTTGATGAGTTTGGCAATCACTTATGGCATTATGATGTAACTGGCAATGCAATGCAAGAAGTGCTTAATAAAGAACTAGATAATGAAGATAATTATGCTGGTGTTGTATTGACAAGTGGTTCATCTGGGACACTTGGTTGTGGTGATTATCTAAAAGAGAAATATCCAAAATCTAAAATTGCTGTTGGAGAAGCTTTACAATGTCCAACTCTACTATTGAATGGCTATGGTGGCCATCGCATTGAAGGCATTGGAGATAAGCATATCCCATGGATTCATAATGTAAAAAATACTGATATGGTCATTGCTATTGATGATGACGAGTGTATGAACTTAGTTAGATTGTTTAATGAACCTGCTGGACATGAATATCTCGTAAAACAAGGCATTCCAGAGGATACAGTATCAAAACTTGATTTGCTAGGAATTTCAAGTATCGCAAATATGTTAGGTGCAATAAAATTTGCTAAATATTATGAGTTGAACAAAAATAATGTAATCCTGACTTGTTTTACAGATTCAATGGAATTATATAATACAAGGATGAATGAAATGAGAAAAAAGTTTGGTGAATATAGAGAAATTGATGCGGAGAGGGATTATCATAAAATAATACTTGGTCAGAAAATTGATAATATGTTAGAATTGGGTTATTATGATAAGAAACGCATTCATAATTTGAAATATTACACATGGATAGAACAACAGGGCAGGGATATTAAGGAATTGAACGAGCAATGGTATAATAAAGAATACTGGAATAGTATTCACCAATTAGTTCCTAAGATTGACAAATTGATAGAGGAATTTAATCAGCAAGTTAGATTGATATAAATGATTTTTAGCCATAGGATTGATCATACAGGAGTTGTAATCCTGTATTTTTACAACAAAGAAAATATCCATAGGAGATAAAAATGACACCTTTCGGTTTTCCATTGTCAACATTCTCGGCTTTTATTGTTAGTATTATCAGTGTTCTAATTGCACTTATTTGGGAATTTACTCATAAAGATGACACTAAATAATCTTTCAATCTTTCAATCTTTATAATCTTTATAATCTTCTCTGTGTTCTCCGTGACTCTATGGCTAATAATTCGTTCAATATTTGATTAAACTTTCTGGAGAAATAATGGATGACAGATTAACTACGCCAGAAATTATAGAAGATGACATTCAGTTTGACAGGACTTTAAGGCCTAAAAAATTATCTGATTTCATTGGTCAGGGGCCTATCAAGTAAATTTTATCAATTACAATTGAGGCGGCAAAATTGCGTTATGAGTCTTTGGAATATATATTGCTTTTTGGTCCGCCTGGAATTGGCAAGACAACACTTGCGTACATAATTGCTAATGAATTACAATCTGATATAAAAACAACTTCTGGGCCTGTATTGGAAAGGCCTGCTGATCTTGCAGGAATGCTTACTAATCTTATAATGAAAGATGTTATTTTTATTGACGAAATTCATAGATTAAATCATATAGTAGAAGAGTATCTTTATCCAGCAATGGAGGATTTCTCATTGGATATAGTTATAGACCAGGGACCGAGTGCGCGTTCTATCAGATTGAATTTAGAACCATTTACATTAATTGGTGCAACCACCAGAGCAGGATTGCTTACTTCTCCATTCCGTGCAAGATTCGGATTATCATTACATTTGGACTATTACCAGCAACAAGATATTTATCAGATTATTTTACGGTCTGCACGAATATTAAAAGTGAAAATAGATAAAGAAGGTGTGTTAGAAATAGCCAAACGGTCTCGTGGCACTCCTCGTGTTGCTAATCGGCTGTTACGAAGAGTACGCGACTATGCTCAAATAAAAGCAGATGGCGTTATTACAAAAAATATTGCTGATAAAGCATTAGAAATGTTAAAAGTAGATGAAAAGGGACTTGACGAAATGGACAAGAGAATACTCACTACTATAATGAATAATTTCAGTGGCGGTCCTGTTGGCCTTAAGACAATATCTGTGGCTGTTGGTGAAGACCCAGGCACAATTGAAGAAATCTATGAACCTTATCTTATACAGCAAGGTTTTCTTAACCGTACTTCACGAGGCAGAGAAGTAACAAACCGGACTT
>QMNM01000268.1 GCA_003647765.1 Candidatus Cloacimonadota bacterium | reverse complement strand
TCTGTGGTAAATACTTCGTGAACTTCGTGGCTACTTTTTTCAGCCACCAAGAACGCTAAGTTACACCAATGATTATTAAAAAAAATTAAAAATATTCTCTGTGTTCTCTGTGTCTCTGTGGTAAATACTTCGTGAACTTCGTGGCTACATTATCACGCAGGATACTGGTCATTCGGACTTATGTTCTAATTTTTTCATATCTGGTTTTAACTCAATTTCTTTTGGAGATTTTTTAGAGAATATCTGTTTAATTTTCCGATTGAAAATACTTTTTGGATTAAGTATTTCTTCTGCGGCAGCCGTAATTATTGGGACTAATATTTTTGTCCAATTTGAAGATAATCCTCTACTGCTTCTATCATCTAAATTATATCCTCTACATTTTCCTCTTCCTCGTCCTGTTCTTGGACCTCCACCCATAGGTCCTGTTCTATCAAAATTTGGCATATTATCACCTACCATATATAAAATTTTATAGATTGAGTATTTAATCAGCAAACTGTAAGTTTGCTTTACGACAATTTTTTCCATATACTTTTTATTTGTTCTGCAATTTCCTGATTATATTCAACAATGGTTTTCTTTTGCATCAATGCATCAATAAATGCTTTGTTATAAGGAATTTTGCTTAAAATTTCTAATCCATTTTCATTGGCAAATTTTTCTATTCTATCCGTAATCTGCAAATTTAAGTCAAATTTATTAATCACAATTGAAATTCTAATATTGAAATTTTTTGTCAATTGGATTACACGATTCATATCACTAAAACCAGAAATAGTTGGCTCTGTAACCACCAAGACCTCATTTGCACCAGATAAAGAAGCAATCACTGGACAACCTATTCCAGGAGGTCCATCAAGTATAACATAAGGGATTTTCAATTCTTTTGCTTTGTCCCTTGCAGATTCTTTGACTTTAGTAACTAATTTACCTGAATTTTCTTTAGCAATCCCTAATTTTGCATGTACCATCCAAGTATCAAATCGCGTTTTTGATACGAACCAATCACCTGATTTAGCATCTATAAAAGAAATAGCATGCACTGGGCAAATACGACAACAATATCCACAGCCCTCACAATCAATTGGGTTAATCTTATATTTACTATTTATCAAATCAACAGCATCAAATCGGCAGACATCCTGACATTTTCCACAATTGATACATTTTTCCTGTATAATCTCTGCTGATTTACCTGAATAAAACTCATTCTTTTCAATAACTTTTGGATTAAGTAAAATATGCAAATCAGCTGCGTCAACATCACAATCTACTATAATAGCATTTTTACCAGCCAGAACTCCCAAAGCAGCTGAAATGCTTGTTTTACCTGTTCCGCCTTTTCCACTAATTATTACAATTTCTTTCATTGTTTGTCTTCCTTTATAATCGTGAAACCCGAGACGAATCCAAAGAATCTGAATCGGGCTTCTGTAAATAATATCACAGACGGAGAAAGTAATATTTTAAGGACATATACTAATTTTCTATCAATGTCAGTCAGTGGCTTTAATCAGCATTTTACGACAAATTATAAAAAATCGTCAACAGAACTGACGACACTAAAACAATAAATTTCAGTATGCTATTCTTTTTGTGTTTTTTGTGTAATTTTGTAGCTAACAATATTATATTAGATAGTTTCAAGTATTCCAAAAAGATTATTTACTAATTCACGAATTTTCTCTTTAATTTCAGGGATTTCATCAATCAAGACCTTTCCCTGTGAATACGATTCAGCAGCTTTTCTTAAATTTGGAATTTTTGCCAAAATAGGAATATCCTGTTCCTGACAGTATTTTTCAATAAGATGATTTCTGTCTTCATAACGATTGATAACAACAGCATAATTTTTACTTAACTGTTTCATTGTTTCCACAGATAATTTCAAATCGTGCAAACCAAATGGAGTTGGCTCAGTAACAAGAATAACTAAATCAGCATTTTTAGTCGCTTCTATCACTGGACAGGATGTTCCTGGCGGAGCATCAAATATATAAATAGCATTTTTGTTATAGTTATTTTTTTCAGTACTTTGTTACTTTACCTGCCTTATTAAAGGCACAGCCATTGCCTCCCCAATTTTTAATCTACCTTCAGTAAATTTAATTTTGTGTTCGTCCTCTGAAGAAGTAAATTTATCAGATTTACCTTTCGTGAAAAAATCCCCATGACTTATTGTGCCTAATGGAACAAACTTCTCTTTTAAGGCATTAAGAGGACATAATTCTATACAAGCATAACAAGCTTTGCATAATTCTGGTAGAATTAACAAATTGTCCGGCAAATTGACAATAGCATTGAATTCGCATATTTCCGAGCATTTACCGCAGTGATTACAATTTTCAGTAACTTCTGGGATCATTCTATAAGCGGTTTGTTCTTTAATATGTTGTGGTTTAATAAAATATTCTGAGTTCGGTGCTTCTACATCTAAATCAATTAGATAGATAC
Source organism: Candidatus Cloacimonadota bacterium (assembly GCA_003647765.1). Lineage (GTDB taxonomy): Bacteria > Cloacimonadota > Cloacimonadia > JGIOTU-2 > B8-G9 > B8-G9. The sequence continues at coordinate 820 of QMNM01000268.1, read as the reverse complement.
TCATTTCTGGATATTTTTCTTTTAGAAATATTGCTAAATTGACAGCTATAGTAGTTTTTCCTGTTCCGCCTTTTCCACTTGCGATTGAGATTTTCATATATTTCCCACCTAAGTAAAAAATAAGTATTTTAATTGGAGGAAAGAACTCCACAAAATTCACGGAGTTCCATCCTCCATAGAGATAATTCATTTACTTACTCTGTATTTTTAGATTCATTAGATAATTCCTGGAGTCGTTTATTAATCTCTTTTAATTCAGTTTCAAGATATTTTTTTTCATTTTCTAAACTATGTTTAATGTCAGCAGGTTTAACAGGTGCGTAAGCATAATATGGAGCAAAGAAATTTCGTCCATAACCTCTACCTCTGCCTCGTCCATAACCTCTTCGCAAGCCCAGACCTCTGCCGTAACCTCTTACAGGGTAATCATTAACATAACCGGGACTGTCATAGCCGGCACAATAACCAGCAGCTCTACCTGTCATAGGACCCTGTCCCATAGGTCCTGTTCTATCTCCTCTTGGCATATTATCGCCTCCTTTTGTTTTTTTTACAAAAGTTATACAAAAATAAGTAAAAAATTGTATCATTGCAAACCAAAGGCAAAGCAATCTCTATAAGTAATTGCATTTCAATAAGATAAGATTGCCTCATCTATATAAATCATCCTTAGCAATGACAGAAAAATCCTATTTTGCATATCTTATTATTCTTTTCTGTCTTGTCTTGTACCAGCGACTCTAGCCTGTCTTTTACCAGCACCTCTTCCTGTTGCTCTATTACCCCTGCCTCTACGATTAGGATCACCTTTTCCGCAGGG
>QMNM01000267.1 GCA_003647765.1 Candidatus Cloacimonadota bacterium | reverse complement strand
TTAATAGAGTTGGCAATATTGATAAAAATTGGCAGTCGGATTGGCGTGTGGAATACAATTGCCATTGTAGTTCTTACAGGGATTTTCGGAGCGATTTTAGTGAGACATCAAGGATTTTGGGTACTTGTAAAAATTAAAGAGGAAATACAACAAGGTAAATTTCCAGCTGATGAATTGTTTGATGGAGCAATTATACTTGTCGGTGCTACTTTATTGATTACACCTGGTATTTTGACAGATATTATTGGCATACTCTCACTTGTTCCATCTTCAAGAGAGTGGATTAAATATTTTATCAAACTATACATAAAGAAGCATTTTTTCACATATCGTAATTATTGATATTTACAATGATTGAAAAATAAATCAAGGAGCTTATAGATGACACAAATAATTTCCAAATCCGCTAAAATAGGTAAGGACACAAAACTTGGTTATAATGTGATTATTGAGGATGGTGTACAAATAGGAGATGGTTGTTTAATAGGCCACAATGTAATTATTAGAGAAGACAGTATTATTGGGAATGAAGTAAGAATTGATGATAATACTATTATTGGCAAGTTGCCTATGAAAGCACCAAGATCAATTTTTCAGCAAGAGGAAAAATTGCCTTGTTGCAAAATTGCTGATAATTGCCTTATTGGTGCTAATATTGTTGTATATCGCGGGAGCACAATTGGGAAAAAGACCTTAATTGCTGATTTGTCAACTATTCGCGAGAATGTAGAAATTGGCGATTATACAATTATTGGCAGAGGAGTAACTGTAGAAAATTATGTTAAAATTGGCTCACGATGTAAGCTTGAAACTAATGTGTACATTACTGCTTACTCTGAGTTAGGGGATTATTGCTTTATTGCACCCTGTGTAGCAACAAGTAATGATAATTATATGGGACGAGATAAAGAGAGATTTAAGCATTTCAAGGGTGTTACAGTGAGAACAGGTGCTAGAATAGGAGTGAATGCTACTATTTTGCCTGGAATTACTATAGCAGAAGATGGAGTTGTAGCAGCTGGTTCTGTTGTTACTCGTGATGTCCCAAAAGAAAAAATAGTGCTTGGCTCACCAGCAAAAATATTCCGTAATGTGCCAGAACCTCAATTGTTGAAGAACAATAGAGATAAATAACAAGAGGTCAAGAGGTCAAGAGTCCAAGAGGTTTTTGCTATCTTGATATCTTGTTATCTTGTTTTCTTGTTTTCTTGTTCTCTTGCCTTAAAACTTTATTGGAGCTAAACAGAAATGAAAGCATTGATTATTATTCCTACTTATAATGAAAAGGAAAATATCCACAAAATCGTACAAGCAGTATTAAAGCAAGACAAAAGTATAGAGGTGTTAATAGTTGACGATAATTCTCCTGATGGCACAGCTGAAATAGTGCAAAGTATGATGGAGTCAAATCAAAGGATACATCTATTGCAGAGAGCTGGGAAATTCGGATTAGGAAGTGCTTATATTGCTGGATTTAAATATGCTATTCAGAATGAGTATGACTATATTTTTGAAATGGATGCAGATTTTTCTCATAATCCTGAACTAATTCCAGAGTTTTTACGAGAAATAAAGCATTATGATTTAGTTATTGGGTCAAGATATGTTAATGGTGTAAATGTGGTGAATTGGCCATTTCGCAGGTTATTGATAAGCTATATTGCATCCAAATATGTCAGATTTATTACAGGCATTCCAGTAAAGGATCCAACAAGCGGATATAAGTGCTTTCGTAAAGAGGTTCTACAAACAATAAATATTGATAAAGTGCTTTCTGATGGCTATTCTTTTCAGATAGAAATAAATTATAAAGTATGGAAAAAAGGATTTCGTATAAAAGAAATTCCTATAATATTCATAGACAGAAGAAGCGGTCAATCTAAAATGTCAAAAAAAATTATTATAGAAGCTATGTTTGTTGTTTGGCAACTCAAATTCTTTAATAAATTATGGTATTTTTTGAAAAAGAAATAATTAAATTACAGATTAAGACCTTGGTCTATCGTGGCTATGGTTTGGGCTTTAAACAAGGTCTGGCTATATTTGTAGAATATTCTGTTCCTGGCGATATTGTTGATGTAGAAATAATCACAAAGAAAAAAGGATATTTGAGAGCTCGTATCAAAAGATTTCATAAGAGAAGTAGTCAAAGGATAAAGCCAAAATGTAAACTGTTTGGCAGATGTGGTGGCTGTGATTGGCAATTTATGCCTTATGAAACACAATTACTTTATAAACAAGAAATTATTACTGATTTTATGAATAAACTGAAAGGATTTCAGTATAACATAAACATAAATAAAATCGTTAAAGCTGATAATACTTTTTTTTATCGTAATAAAGTTATCTTGCCAGTTGGAAAAGATGATAATGAAATTTCAATAGGATTTTATAAAAAAGGAACTCATAAAATAATTCCACAGGTAAAGTGCTATCTGCAACCAGATATTGTAAATAGCATTATTCAAGATATTAGAATTTACTGTCAGATTGCCAATATATCTATATATAATGAGAATAATAGGAAAGGCAATTTAAGATATATTGGCTTTCGGCTCGGAATGAAACTTAATGAGATTGTCCTATTCCTTGTTACAACACTAAAAAAATTGCCACAGATAACTCATTTATACGAACTTTTAATCCAAAAATATCCTTCTATTGTTGGCATTGTGCAGAATATAAATACGCAAGAAGGAAATTATGTGCTTGGAAAAAGTGAAAAAATCCATTTTGGACGAAGCTATATTTATGAACAAATTGGGAATAAGAAGTTTAAAATAGATTACAAATCGTTTTTTCAAATCAATATTGAACAAACGGAAAAATTGTATAATATCGTTGCGAACATATTGCATAAAGAACATAGTAAACTAGTGATTGATGCTTATTGTGGAACTGGTTCTATTGGAATGTATTGTGCAGATATTGTTGACCAAATAATCGGTATAGAAAATAATCCACAATCTATCATTGATGGCAATGAAAATTTATACTTAAATAATGTGCATAATTATCGCTTTATTTTAGGTAAGATAAAAGACCAGATTGGAACAGTTTTGTCTGATAAATCGGTTGATACAATCATATTTGATCCACCAAGAATAGGCATAGATAAAGAGGTTATTCATTATGTTGCTCAAAGGAAAATAAAGAATATCATTTATATCTCCTGTGACCCAGCAACACAAATACGAGATCTTAATATCTTATTGAAGTTCGGTTACAAAATAGAAAATGTCTATCCTATTGATATGTTTCCACAGACATATCATATAGA
>QMNM01000266.1 GCA_003647765.1 Candidatus Cloacimonadota bacterium | reverse complement strand
TGGCTAAATACTGTTTTGCTAATTCATAATTATATTTAGCATCCAAATTATGAGGGTCTTTAAGAATAGATTTCTTATAATATTCCAATGCTTTTTCAATATCCTTTTTCTGAAAATAGCTATTGCCTAAATTATAATATACAATGGAGCTATCCATCTGTCCATTACGCAAACTATTTTGAAATTCTATGATTGCATCATCATATTTCTTATTCTTATAATAGCTATCGCCTAAATTAAAATGTACCTTATCATCTTTGGGATTTTCCAATGCATTCTCTTTGTATAATTGTTCTGCTTTATCAAAGTTGCTTTTTTTATAATTAGCAGTTGCTTTTTGATTTTTTATCACTTTTTTGTAATTCAATGACCAACCCATTGTAGCGAATAATAAAAAACCCATTAAAAGTAAATTTATCTTTCTCATCATAAAATAACTAAATAATTTTTGATTTGTGTAAATTGGCTAATCCATCAGCAAATCTTTCCACACCCTTTTTTATATTTTCCATTGAATTAGCATAAGAGAACCGAACATAATTATCAACACCAAAAGCAATACCAGGGACAAGTGCAACTTTATATTTATCTAACAAATAGCTACATAAATCAACTGAGTTTTTTATTTTGCTGTTCAATTTTAGATAATACGATATATTTGGCATAGCATAGAATGCGCCTTTTGTCATATTACAGTAGACATTGGGAATATTATTTAGTGCCTTTATTAAATAGTTTCTTCGTTTTTCAAATTCAACACGCATTTTCTCTACTGAGTTGTCTTCTTTTGATAAAGCTATTTCTGCGGCTTTTTGTGCAATAGAATTAGCACAGGAAGTAGAATGGCTTTGAAATTGAATAGCTTTTTTGATAATTTCCATAGGAGCTGCTGCATATCCGATGCGCCAACCTGTCATAGCAAAAGCTTTTGATACTCCATTTATAACAATCGCTAAATCTTCCATTCCATCACAGCAAGCAATAGAAAAATGCTTAACATCATCATAAACAAGTCGTTCATATATTTCATCAGAAATGACATAAATTTTATGCTTTTTTGCGACTTCTGCTATGTCCTCTAATCTCTGTTGAGTATATACTGTTCCAGTAGGATTATTTGGAGAATTTATAATAAGAGCTGTTGTTTTACTTGTAATTGTTTTGTCTAATTGTTCAGGCGAAATCTCAAAATTATTATTCTCATTTGTTGGCAAGATTACAGGTTTAGCATTCACCATCTCTATCTGAGCAGTATAGCTAACCCAGTAAGGCATAGGAATAATAACCTCGTCTTGATAATCACAAATTGTAAGCAATATATTTAGAATTGAATGTTTTGCACCTGATGAAACTAATATATTCTCTTTTTCATAATTCAAATTATTTTCCCTTTTCAGTTTATCAGCAATAGCTTGTCTCAATTCTGGAATCCCTGCTGATTCTGTATAACGAGTATAATTATCATTTATCGCTTTGATACCAGCATTTTTTATATATTGTGGAGTACAAAAGTCTGGCTCACCAACACCAAAGTTAATAACATCAATACCATTTCTAATCATAGCCTTGGCTTTTTTTGAAATAGATAAAGTGGCTGATGCTTTTATATGTTTTGCTCTCTCTGATATTTTCATTTTTCCCTTTCTAATAAACTATATAATTCTATAAACCCGACTCTGGTTCCAGAGAACTCGAGTCGGGTTTACTGTGTGCTGTCTTTTATTGATAATCAAGTTTTCAATTTCTTTTTCCTCGCAGCGGGAAATAATACATTATTCAATATCAAGCGGTATCCCGGCGAATTTTTATGTAATTTCAGTTCTGTTGGCGGATCCCCAATACGATGTGTATAATCCTCAGGGTCGTGTCCACCATAAAAAGTAAAAGTCCCCTTTCCTAAATTCCCATGTAAATATTTTACTTCATTTGCTCCTTCTACTTCTCCTAAAATCACTACACTTTTTTTTACATATTGTTTATGAAAAGATGTAGTTTGTCCAAGAAAGCCATTAACGACAGCTACATGATCTTGCGTAAGCATTGTTGGTACAGGGTCATATTTAGCAGAAAATTGAAATAATGTAAAATAGTCCGCTTCTGGACCTCTCAGTTGTGCATAGTTGCTTGCATCTATGCTAGAAAATTCGTATTCATAAGGATTCTTTACTAATGTAAAATCTGTGAAAGCAAATGTTCTACTAAAATTTAGTTTCTTTTCAGCATTTCTGTCCATAGGGTCGCCATCAAAAGGTGCATCGCAAATATCAAGATTACCAGCTGCAAGAGCAATATCTATTGTATCAGTAGCGGAACACATAGCAAAAAGAAAACCTCCATTTTTTACATAATCACGAATCATCTCTGCTACAGCGTGTTTCATTTGCCAGACCTTTTTAAATCCTAATTTTTTTGCCGTATCCTCATTTATCATTACCAATGCTTTATACCAATCAGCATTGCGAAAAGCTGCATAGAACTTTCCATATTGACCTGTAAAATCTTCGTGATGAAGATGTAGCCAGTCATATTGCTCCAACTGTCCACTTAATACTTCTATATCCCATACAGTATCATAAGGTATCTCTGCATAGGTAAGTGCTAAAGTTACAGCATCGTCCCATGGTTCACCAGCAAAACCTTTCAATTTATTCCCGTATGATTCTGGCAAAGTATAAATAGCAATCTTTGGCTCCTTCTCTAAAAGGACAATATCCATATTTGATTTTTGTATAATCTGCTCAATCTGTAATACTTCACCAGCATTTTTCATCTCATAACTAACTCCACGCAAATGGCATACATCTTTTATATCAGGAGTATTCATCATCATAAACGAACCACCACGATAATTTAACAACCATTTAACATTTATACCCTGCGATAATGCATAATATGCAATTCCATATGCCTTTAAATGATCTGTCTGAGTCAAATCCATAGGAATTAATATTTCAGCACTAAGTTGGACAACCGCAATTAAAATCAATATTATTAGTAAAATATTCTTTATCATAACTTCTCTTGTGTCTTATTGTTAGCTAGGAAATTTCAGGTAAAAACACAAAAAGATATCAGACATTGAAAAGTCATCCTGCTTATTGTTTTCTTGTTCTAAATATTTGCTTTAAGATAATCAATATACTTGATTGCTGATGGGTCAACCCGATTAAGAATTGCCAAGTAATAAGTAATCATATCCCCTAGTAAAATTGTAGAGAATAGTTTACTCATCAATTGCTTTCCATCAGTAGAGACCTCTAGAAAGTTAAAGTGATTTTTTGTAAAT
>QMNM01000265.1 GCA_003647765.1 Candidatus Cloacimonadota bacterium | reverse complement strand
TGTGGGCTAACTCACTATCTCTTATATGATTAGCCCACAGTTTTAACCGTGGGTAAAATGTAAAAAAAAACCTAATTTTAACCCCTTCAGGGGTTTTTAGAATGGGCTCATTAAATGTTTTATAAAAAACAAACTTTATGTTATTAAAGTCCCAATTGGTAAATCTTTATTTATCAATTTCCCAAATAGCAGACCATATCAATTCTTACTTCATTACGTTCAATGTCATTATATTGATAACAGTTTAAGTCACATCCAAATAATTTAAAACCACACTTTTTATAAAATTCAATAGCATTATAATTGTTGGTTTGTGTTTCTAAAATAACACAAAAGCATCTTTTCTCTTTAGCGACTTCTTTCGCTTTTTGGACAAGTAATTTTCCATAACCCTTGTTTCTATATTCCTCAGGAACAAGTAACTCGTATATCCTGAGTCTATTACTCCAACTTTCCTTTCCAATTGTAAGCCAGCCAACAATATTGCCATTATCTTCAATTCCGAATATTTGACAACCTCTTTCACTTTCTTCTTCCATCCAATCTTCAAGTAATGATTCTTCATAATCCTTTCTAATCTTTTTTGCAGCTTCAGTTAATTTAAATTGAATGTTCCAACCATCTTTGGTTTGAGAATAAATTACCTTATAGTATTTATCACAGACATAACGATAACGAAGCTTTACATTCTTGTAATCCTCTTTTTTCAATTCAATCGTTTTCATTATTTTTTCCTAATCTTTTTAAGATAGATACTGTGTATAATGGGTGAAGATTCCTGATATATTTGGACTATAAATATAAATTTCATTACCCATTTAATTTATCAAGTTTTCCTGTCTGATGATTATATGCCAATTTAACTACAAATAGGCATTATAATGCCTTTTGCACTCTTCCACTTTTTATACATTGAGTACACACTATAATCCTTTTCTTTTTACCGTCCACAATTGCCTTTACTTTTTGTAAGTTTGGTAACCAGCGTCTGTTAGTTTTATTTTCAGCATTACTAATCCGATGCCCATACATAGGCCTTTTTCCACATATTTCACAAACTTTAGACATTTTGTACCGCCTTTCATTATTTCTTTTATTTTTATATGAAAATCACTTTTTTTATCCACTAAGAACACGAAGAAACACTAACATAATATATTATTCACAAAATCCAACCTTTTTAAATTCTTGGCTCTGTAATGCTCGTAAATTATTACTCAGTTCTCTATGTCCACACTCCTATCACTTTATAATAAAATACTGCAAATCAATTTCTTCCATCTCATCACGAGGCATTTTCAAAAGCCATTTTAATAAATCTGTAAGAGCCATCTGATGAGTTCAGTGAGCAGAGTATGAATGAACCGAAACAAGCTCTATCTTCTTTTTTGTGGCAAGAATTTTTATCATCTCCAAATCTTCATCTCTGGCCAGAAGTAATTTAACAGGATGGACAATCAAATTTCTCTCTCTTTCTCATCTGGTAATCTAAATACCTCACCTGCTTTCAAAAAATTATTACTATAGTAGACCACAAAAAATTTTTAGCCACAGACATATGGAGTTTTGCGTTTCCAATTCTAAGATTGGTAATGTCCATGCAACTTAATAAATGAGTATAATAACACAATAATTGCTATGTAGAAAAAAATAATCGGCATAAGATAACCTGCTTGACTGAATATACTTGTCGTCTCTGTTATATAAAGATTTCCTTTTAATATTTTCCCTTGTGTTCCATTCTCATATAAGCCAGCAAGTTGATATGTCTCTCCTTTTGGATTAGCCATATAAGAAATTCCAGTATTTGCGGCACGAAAGAATGACATTCTATTCTCAATTGCTCTCAACTTGGTATTAGCACAATGTTGATACGGACCAATTGACCGTTTATACCATGCATCATTTGTTATATTTATAAGAAAGTCAGCACCTTTATTTACAAACTTTGTACATAATATAGGAAATATACCTTCAAAACAAATAAGAACTGGAAATTTATATCCATCAGTTGTGAATAACTTATACTCTGTCCCATTTTCAAAATTTGCTTGTCCGAATTGAAGCTTTCTCAAAATCGGGAACTTGTCAAAAAACGGAATGCACTCACCAAAAGGAACAAGTTTTATTTTGTTATAGATACCCTGAAATTCTCCATCCTTTGTAATCAATGATGCACTATTATAATATTTATAAGAAATCAGCCCATTTTTTATATCCTTTTTATAATTAGGGAATCCAGTTACAATATTTACTTTATTTATTTTAGCGAAATTAGCAATATCTTTTCCCAAAAGTGAATGTGTAATATAATAAGGTATTGCTGTTTCTGGAAATATGACTAAATCAACAGAATCATCCACGCATCTTTTTGTATATTCTTTATATTTCTTTATAGTTGGCTCTAAATTTTTTGGCTCCCATTTTTCCTCTTGTGGAATATTAAGCTGAATAATAGCAATCTTAAATTTAGTATCTCTCAATTTAATAGAATTGACACGATAAATACCATACCCATACCAAAGAATAATGATAATTACTATAAATACAAATGGTTTTATTTTATAAGAAAAACTGGCAGAAGATTTATCTGTGTCCATAAATTTCACTCTATGCCCTATGCCTGTCCCGTGTAATATGAAATGTTTATTACACGGGATAAATCTCTGTAGCAAAATAAAGATAAGAGCGTTTATCAATAAAATGAGTAGAGATAATCCATAAACACCAAAAATATCAGCAAATTGAGCAAAGTAGTAATAATTAGCAAAAGAATAACCGATATTAAACCATGGGAAATTAAGTGGACCGAGTGTCATAAAATATTCAAATCCAATCCAGATGATAGGGAAAATCCAAATAAAAATGCCTGAAAATCTTTTGTAGATTATTTTAGAGATAATCGTGAAAACGCCAAAATATATTGGTAGAGCAATCATCAGTCCGATGAGTGCAATGATTTTTACAGTTACAATCCAATGTAAAGAAACTAATGTAAAAGTTAATCCCCATAAAATTCCATACCAAAAAATCTGCCCATTTTTGCATCGCTTCAAAAGAGCAAAATAAGGCACATAAGCAAAAAGCGAAATAAAACCAAATCCAATATGCCATAAAGAAAATCCAAATAATAAGCCACTAAAAATAGATAGTTGCCACTTTTTCATAATGAGATACCTTTGTCTAGTTATTTTTAGCCACGAAGTTCACGAAGTATTATTTACCACAGAGACACAGAGAACACAGAGATTATTTTTAATTTTCTTTTAATATTCATTAGTGTAACTTAG
>QMNM01000264.1 GCA_003647765.1 Candidatus Cloacimonadota bacterium | reverse complement strand
TAATTAAAGAAAAGTAAGGCAAACTTATAGATTGCTTTGTTACTGCATTCCTCGCAATGACACATCCTTTACCTATTTTGCATTCAGTACTGTTGGATATCCGTATGAACTGGACTTATTAAAATCCGCTGGTAAAAATTTGAAGATGTCCTCTACTTTGACATATATAGGCTCGGGAATGGGATTAGTTGGTTCAGTTGTGATTATTTCATCTCGTGGAGATGAAGCAATAGCGTTTGGAACGGTACTTACTATATTAGGGGGATTTGCCTCTCTTATGGCACCAGCACAGGTTGGAAATGCTGGCAGAAAACTTGAGGCATTAGCGAAATATAAGTTTTTAGAATTAGAGAAAAAGCAAAAGGTTGAAAATAAGAGTAAAGATTAAGATTGAATAATTGATAAATAGATAATTTAAAATCTATTTAATTTTCCTTTGTCAGCTTACAAAAGTGCGAGTGGATGAACTACGCGCTAAGTCAAAAAGGCGTCCTAAAAAGCCATATTCACAGAACGCTTTAGCGTTCTTTTTGTGACTCAGCCTCGGTGTTTACACCGTCGCAACCTCAAAAAAATTAATCAGTGAAAATCAGTATCATCAGTGTTCTATGTAATTGATAATGTCTAACACAGGAGGATAATTATGGAAAATATACTATTTTGGTTAGGACCTGTTGGTTCTATCCTAGCGCTTCTTTGTGCACTTTCTTTTTTCCTAAATATGAAAAAGCAGGATCAAGGCACTGATAAAATGAAAGAGATCGCAGGTTATGTAAAAGCTGGTGCAATTAGTTATCTGAAGCAACAATATAAGGTTGTTTTATGGTTTTTCATTTTTGCATTCATATTTTTAGTATTTTTATCGTTTGTATTAAAAATGCAAAGTGCCTGGACACCATTCGCCTTCTTAACAGGTGGATTATTTAGTGCATTATCCGGTTATTTGGGAATGATGACAGCTACAGATGCGAGTAATAGAACAACTCAAGCTGCAAGGACTTCTTTAAACTCCGCATTAAGAATAGCTTTCCGTAGTGGCTCTGTAATGGGTTTAACAGTTGTTGGATTAGGATTATTAAATATATCTGTTTGGTTCATCATACTTTACTATGTGATTATGCCTGCTAATATAAGCGGTCCTTTTGCTGTAAACAATATTTATGAAGTTGCGGCAATTATGTTGACATTTGGAATGGGAGCATCTGCACAGGCGTTATTTGCTCGTGTAGGTGGTGGAATTTTTACAAAAGCTGCTGATGTTGGTGCTGATTTATCAGGCAAAATAGAAGCTGGCATTCCAGAGGATGATCCAAGAAATCCAGGTACAATTGCTGATAATGTCGGTGATAATGTCGGTGATGTTGCTGGTATGGGTGCTGATTTATTTGAATCATATTTAGGCTCAATATTAGCATCTGCTGTTTTAGGCACAGCTGCTTTTGCAGGACTTACACACTTTCAATTCAATTCTGTTATTTTACCTATAGCAACTGCTGGATTAGGCATTTTATCATCTATTATAGGTATTTACTTTGTGAAAACCAAAGAAGAGGTCTCACAAAAACAGCTGCTAAAAGCATTAGGTAAAGGAATAAATGTAAGCACTATTCTAATAGCGATTGGCTCACTTATCTTGGTTAAATTATTATTTCACAATTTATCTGAAAATATACCAATCCCTTTTGATGGATTAGGATTGTGGTTATCAATAATAGTGGGTTTAATTGCTGGACTGATTATTGGTAAGTCAACTGAGTACTACACATCTGACGAATACCATCCAACAAGAAATCTAGCTAAACAATCTATTACTGGTCCAGCAACAGTAATTATTGATGGAATGGCTCTTGGTATGAACTCTACTGCTATTCCTGTAATAACGATTGTTATTGGAGTGATGGCAAGTTTTGGATTTGCTGGTGGATTTACTAATATTGCTTTTGGTTTGTATGGAGTAGGGATTGCAGCAGTTGGTATGCTTTCCACTTTAGGAATAACGCTTTCCACAGATGCTTACGGACCTATTGCTGATAATGCCGGTGGTAATGCTGAAATGTGTAATCTGCCATCAGAAGTACGACAGAGAACAGATGCATTAGATGCTCTTGGTAATACAACAGCTGCTACAGGCAAAGGATTTGCTATTGGCTCCGCGGCATTAACTGCTCTAGCTTTACTTGCCGCATATATAGAAGCAGTAAAAATGGGAATCTTACGCATTACACAGGCAAATGATGCAAACTTCTTCCAATTTGCTAAAAATATGTCAGTCCCTATTGAGGAGATTAAAACAGCCACTATTGATAATTTTATGTATTGGTATAATATAACGCTTCTTAATCCAAAGGTATTAGTCGGATTATTTATAGGCGCAATGATGGCTTTCGTGTTTTGTGCTTTAACAATGAAAGCAGTAGGCCGTACAGCAAGTAAAATGGTACAAGAGATTCGTAGGCAGTTCAAAGAGATAAAAGGATTGATTGAAGGTAAAACAAAACCTGACTACGCAGCTTGTGTAGATATTTCTACTAAAGCCGCACAAAAAGAGATGTTTTTACCTTCATTATTAGCTATTATTGTGCCGATAATTGTAGGACTTCTTTTTGGAGTAGGTGGAGTTGTTGGTTTGCTTTCAGGAGGACTGGCAACTGGCTTCACTCTTGCTGTAATGATGGCTAATTCCGGTGGTGCTTGGGATAATGCAAAAAAATATATTGAGAAAGGAAATCTCGGTGGAAAAGGATCACCAGCTCACGCCGCAAGTATTATTGGTGATACTGTCGGAGATCCATTCAAAGATACTTCAGGACCATCTCTTAATATACTAATAAAACTGATGAGTATGGTCAGTGTTGTTGTTGCAGGATTGATTGTAGCGTATTCGCCAATTATACAACATATTTACGGAGGATAAAGACAAAGGGACAAGAGTTCAAGAAAACAAGAGGACAAGAAGCAGAACGACCTTCCAAGATCGTTAATTTTACTTTGTCATGTTACAAAAGTGCGAGTGGATGAACCCAGTCAAAAAAAGCGTTCTAAAGGATGCTATTCAAAGAACGCTTTAGCGTTCTTTTATTGACTCAGCCTCGGTGTTTACACCGTCGCAACTGACTGACTATTATATCATTTTCGCCCGTATCTGATTTCTGTCTTCTGATTTCTGTCTTCTGATTTCTGTCTTCTGATTTCTGCCTTCTGATTTCTGCCTTCTGATTTCTGCCTTCTGATTTCTGCCTTCTGATTTCTGTCTTCTGATTTCTGCCTTCTTAAATAATCAACTACATAGTAATTCAGCAT
>QMNM01000263.1 GCA_003647765.1 Candidatus Cloacimonadota bacterium | reverse complement strand
ACAGAGGAATAAGTGACAAAAGTTTTTTATTATTTGTATCCATAGACACTCCTTTTAGGATTTCATATAGATTTGGTTCATAATTTTATGTCAATAAAATTTACTGTATTAGGATTTTCGCAAATTAAGCAAATTAAGATATTGCGACGGTGTAAACACCGATGCTTCACCCAGTGAAATAATTACTTTATCTCTACATCTTTGGTCTAATCTATTTTTATATTTCACTGGGTAAAACAATAAAAGAACGCTAAAGCGTCCTATAATATAGCGTTCTTTAGGACACTTTCTTTGACTTAGCGTGTGGATTTATCCACTCGCAATTAGTTTGAACTTATAATAACAAAATTACTACACTGCGAAAATCCTGTGTAATGATTTTGAAAAAATTTATAAGTTGGATAATACTGCAGAATTTTCATTTCACAAAAATTTGACAGGAAAAGTCCTTTATATAGATTTTGATTTGGTTATAAATATGAAATTAGCAATGTCTTTAATTTATCTTAATGGTAATTATTAATAATGAGCGTATAGGAGGATAAGATGAAAAAAAGAATGTTATTTGCTTTTGCCATTAGTTTTGTGATGATATTGGGAATGGTGCAAATAGTTCTTGGTGCTACAATATGGTCTGAGGATTTTATAAATGATGAAGGAGTAGGTGCTGTTGGACCAGAACCACCCACTTGTACTTATCCATCAAGCGGAAAATGGACATATGATATTTCTAACTGTTCTCTCACAGCTAGTTCTGATTGGTTTAAAGTAACTTCTAATATAATGGAGGCAAGAGACATTGATGGAGAAGCAGTATGGAATACAGAATCAATTGATATTTCATGTTATAACAATGTTAGTATTTCTACCGATGCTTCTGAATCTGGAACTATGGAATCTGCTGACTATATAAGATTTTATTATAAGTTAGATACTGGTTCAGAAACACTGTTTGAGACAAATGGAGATCTTACAGATGATTTCACAAGTGCAACTGCTTCCCAGACAGGATTGAATGGTGATTCCCTAGTTATTGTCATTAGGGTAATGAATAATAGTGGTTCAGAATATCATCGTTTTGATAATTTGTTAGTTGAAGGCACTCCTACTGGTGGTGCAAACACTCCACCATCTATCACACATACTCCACAGGGCAATACTACTTCCACCTCTGCTATAACTATTTCTGCTGATATTACAGATGTTGATGGAAATTTGACAACCACTGCTGGCAGTGCACCAAGCTGTTGGTATAGAACTGATGGCGGTTCCTGGACAAGATTAGAAGATACAACTCCTGTTGGGGATACATTTGAATGGGATATTCCAGGTCAAAATGCTCATACTTTTGTAGAATATTATTTAGCTGCTCAAGATGATAGTAGTGCTGTTACAACACATCCTTCTGGTGGAAGTGGAACTACTCCACCCGGAAGTACACCACCTGCTTCTTTTCACTCTTATAGAATTCTAAAAAGTTCGCCTACAATTTATGATGTTCAAAATTATTGTGATGGTTCTGGAAGTTCATATTATACTGGTGAAACTGTTTCTTTGACCGGTATTATAACAGGCATCTATGGAACTTCAGATTATACAATACAGGATGGCTCTGGTCAATGGAACGGTATTTGGGTTCATGATAATGGGACTAGTTTGGCAAGAGGACATAATGTTACTGTTGATGCTACTGTTGAAGAAAGCAATGGTTTGACAAGATTAAATAGTGTTACAAATACTACAACAAATTCAACTGGAAATCCGCTTCCTACTGTCTCAACTATTCTTACTGGTAGTGTTAATACAGAAGCTTATGAAGGTGTATATGTTTTTGTTGATAGTGCAGAATGTACTAATGAAAATCCAGATGCTCCTTCAGATTATGGAGAATGGGAAATTACATCTTCTGCGAGTAGTGCCTGCCGTGTTGATGATCTTGGATATCTTTTTGAACCAACATTAAATAACTATTATGATGTTACAGGTATTGTTATTTATACTTATGGAAATTTCAAAATTGAGCCAAGAGATTCAAATGATGTTGTCTTACAAGGGGATATTACACCTCCTACTATTTCTGATGTCTATGCTACAAGTTCAACAACTGTAATAGTTGATTTCTCCGAAGATGTTGATCAGACAAGTTCTGAAACTGAAAGCAATTACTCCATTGATAATGGAATTGGTAATCCATCACTTGCTGTTAGAGGTGTTAGCGGTGATAATTCTAAAGTTACTCTGAGTGTAAGCACTCTATCAACAGGAGTTACTTACACCATAACAATAAATAATGTTGAAGATTTGAATGGAAATAAGATTGCGGACAACTCTCAGGATACCTTTGAATATACAATAGGACCCTCTCAAGGGGTTGTATTTATCAGTGAAGTATGTGATAATAATACAGGTGGATATCAAACAGCATTTATGGAGATATACAATAATGGCGACGAAACTGTAGATATGTCAGAATGTAAAATTGAACGGTGGCAAAGTGGTCTTTATGATGGATATACATATACAATTCCAAATGGGACAACAATTGGGAGCAAAAAGGTTCTGATAGTTGCTCGTGGAGCAGATAAAGCTACTTTTGAAACTGCTTGGGGAGATATAGATGCTTTTGGAGCTACTTACGATGCTGGAAATACAAGTTTATACTTTACAACTGGAAGGGGTTATAAACTCACTGACGGCTTGTCTAAAGCATATATTGATACTACTGATGGAGATATTCCATCTGATACTCGTGTCGTTCAATCCACAATAGGAAATTGGACTACTGGTTCTCCATCAGGTGGAAATCCAGGAGAATTAGATTCAGGACAAACCCTTCCTGTTGAGCTCTCATCTTTCACTGCTGAATTCCTGAATAACAAGCCCACTCTCTACTGGACAACACAATCTGAGACAGATAATCTCGGCTGGAATGTATATCGTGCAGAAACTGATAACTTCACACAATCAATCAAAATCAATCCTGATATGATTGAAGGTGCAGGAACAAGTTCCCAACCTAATGAATATAGTTTTGCAGATGAAACAGGAATAACAAATGGCAAGACATACTGGTATTGGCTTGAAAGTGTAAGTTATTATGGACAGATGGAACAATATGGGCCTATTGAGTTGACTATTCCAGAAGATGGTGGAGGTAACTTCAATCCTTCTGTTCCAGATAAATATGGCTTATTTCAGAACTACCCCAATCCATTTAATCCGAATACAGAGGTTTATTTCAAACTAAGACAGGGCAGTGAAGTTCATCTTGAAATTTATAATATAAAGGGTGAACTAATAAAGGAATTGT
>QMNM01000262.1 GCA_003647765.1 Candidatus Cloacimonadota bacterium | reverse complement strand
CTCCAGAATTATGAAGTTTCTTTATATATTTCATAAGTTCATCAAGAGCACCTTGTGCAACACCAATTGCCTGTGCAGCAACCATTGGACGCGACTTATCAAATGTTTTCATTCCAATCATAAAGCCCATTCCTTCGCGGCCAAGTAAATTATACTTTGGAATACGACAATCATCAAAAATCAACTCTGAAGTAATAGACCCACGAATACCCAATTTGTTCTCCTTTTTGCCAAAACTAAAACCTGGTGTTCCCTTTTCTACTATAAATGCAGAAATGCCCCTTGCACCTTTGCTCTTATCAGTTAAAGCAAAGACAGAATAAATATCAGCTTCACTGCCGTTAGTAATCCACTGTTTCGTTCCGTTAAGCACATAATAATCGCCATTTTTAACCGCAGTAGTTTTGACAGATGCCGCATCCGAACCTGCTTCTGGCTCAGTCAGAGCAAATGCGGCTAATTTTTTCCCTTGTGCAATTTCCCTGAGATATTTCTGCTTTTGCTCCTCATTGCCAGAAATAAGAATAGGATATAATCCAAGACCAGTCGCACCCAAAGATAAACTAATACCTACACAAACTTTACTAAATTCTTCTGTAATTATTACCAAATCCACTATTCTACCACTTGTGCCACCATATTTTGGTGGCACCAAAATTTTAAACATTCCAGCTTTTACAAATTCATCAACAATATCTCTTGGGAAAATATCTTGTTCATCATATTTTACTCGTACTGGCTTAATCTTTTCTTCAGCAATTTGTCTGGCTAATTTCTTCATTTCTTTCTGTTCATCTGTTAAAAAATAATCCATTTAATACCTCCAAATCAATAATATAGTAAATAAAAAATTTTTTTTACACAAAATTTCAAGCAAAACTACACAAGGCGTAATGCGTAATGCGTAAGGCGTAATGCGTAATGCGTAATGCGTAATGCGTAATGCGAAAGGCGAAAGGCGTAAGGCGTAAGGCGTAAAGCGTAATGCGTAAGGCGAAGGGCGACACCAAGTTTATTTCTCTTCTCTGTGCCATATGCGTCTCTGTGGCAATGAAGAATATTGTGTGCAATGCTATATTATTTCTTTTCCTCTTTATCTGATTTTATTGCGATGGAAATAAAATAAAATAGACCACCAAATAAAAATACAGTGCCAAATATAAACATAATCCAAGCACCTATACTCATTTTGTCTCCTTCCTTCTACCCTTATATCTACTATATCTCATCGTTACCAATAAATCAACCCCTATTAAAAATCGGCAATAGAAACTTCTATCATCACTCTTTATATACTACTTGATACTGGCTCTAGTTGACTTCGTAATAGCGATAGCAATTATCATTAGTACCAATACCAAAAGCCAACCTCCTATTATAATCGCCCATAAAGGATAATTTCCATAAGGAGATTTTATCTCCTGAATAAAACTAAGAATTAAAATCAATCCAATTATCGCAGGGGTTATAAAGCGAATGCATATTTCCCACCATTTACCTACTTTTATATCAGAAAATTGGTTAATGGAATTTCGGAATGATTTTGTATTACATAACCAACCCACAAGAATTACTTCCATTAGTCCTACAACAATAAGGCCAAAACTATTCATCCAATGGTCAACTATGTCTAACCAATATAATCCTGATCTGGTGCAAAATATTAAGCCAGCTAAAAATCCTACTAAACATATAAAAAATGTTAAAGTGCCTCTTTTAATATTATGTGCTTCATCACGGACACCTGTAACAACCGCTTCTACCAAAGAAAATGCCGAATCTATACCTAATGTCAATAACATAATAAAGAACACTATACCAAATATGCTTGTTACTATCAATCCACCTGGGATTTTAGCTATGGCTGTTGGAAATGTGATGAAAGCAAGCCCTATCCCACTAGTAACAACTTTATCTACTGGCTGTTGCGTGCTTAATGCTAAATAGCCAAGAGTGGAGAACACAGCAAAACCAGCAAAGAATGATGTTGCACAATTAGCAAAAGATGTAATAAACGCGTTTGTAGATACATCAGAATCTTTTGGCATATAAGAAGAATAAGCAATCAGAATGCCAAATCCTAAACTTAATGAAAAGAATATCTGTCCATAAGCTGCTAACCATACTCTTGGATTTAATAACTTGGAAAAATCAGGATTTAGATAGAAGTTTAGACCATGTCCTGAACCAGGCAGTGTAATTCCTCTGATTATTAAAACAGCAAGTAAAATTATAGGTAAAGGAACTGTTAGATTAACTACTTTGCCTACAACTTTAACTCCTTTGAATATTATAAGAAATATAGAGACCCATGTAATAAGCAAACCAATAACTACAGGAAAAGAGATTGTTCCAATATTTCCCACAGAATCGGATATGTTAATGAGTGAATTATAAAAGAAATTCTTTTCATTTCCTGCCCATTTAGTACCAATAGAATAGAATAAATAATTCCATGACCAAGCCATTATTACCACATAGTAAGCGACAATTACAAATGAGACCAATAAAGCGAACCAACCTATAAAACCAAAGCCCTTTTTCAAAGAATTAATTGCCTTTGCAGGTCCTGCTTGAAATTTCATTCCTAAGTTATATTCTAACATCATAAGTGGTATTCCGGCTGTTAATAAAGCAATAAAGTAAGGTATCAAAAATGCGCCTCCACCATTCTGATAGACCATATACGGAAAACGCCATACATTGCCAAGTCCAACAGCCGAACCAATAGACGCCATCAAAAATGCTGTCCTACTGTCCCATCTCTCTCGCATAATTATATTACCTCTCGTTTATTTTTATTTTATCAACTTAGCTCGCGACTGCGTAACCACAGAAACAGAATCCAGTGAAATAACTTAACATAAACTCCAGAGAATTAATAAACATAATTATATTTCACTGGGTAAAAATGATTAAAATGTATTATTTTCCTTGAACCCACAACTGAAATTGTGGCCTACCTAATTTACTAACTACATGCGAATTAAGTGATATAGAAGTCAACAGTTTCAACTGTGGGAAAAGAGAATAAAAACTGATTTTTAACCCATTCAGGGATTCATAAAGATTCATAAAGATTCATAAAGATTGAAAGATTCATCATTAGAATTTTTGTAGAGCGACCTTGCAGACGCGAACTTATACGAACTATGCAAACTTACGCGAACCTTTTTACATTTTTTATAAAATTAGAAATTATATTTTGCGATGAGTTTATAAAGTTAGCGATCTGTTCGCGTTTAATCTCTTACTTAATCGCGACCTTGCAGACGCGAACTTATACAAACTATGCGAACTTACGCGAACCTTTTTACATTTT
>QMNM01000261.1 GCA_003647765.1 Candidatus Cloacimonadota bacterium | reverse complement strand
TAGTTTAAACTTATAATGATAAAATTACTATACTGCGTAAGTCCTAATATTGTAAAACCGTTGAAACGGTTATGATTTTCTTATCATCCTGCGTTCACCACACAACTGAGGTTGTGGGCTTCTGCCTATCAATCAGAATTTACTTTACAATTCACTAATTCTAGTTCAAATGTTTCTGACTTTCCTATAAATTCAAAAATCTTTTGATTATTTTTTGCCATCATATACATTCTTTTACAATGACAAAAAAGAATAATTACTTGAAAAAATGTCCATTTTTTTTGACGATACTTAAAACACTTATTGTTAAGATGATATAAAACACATTAAAGAATAAGTTAATCACAACTATCTTTATTTATATTAAGTTAACTCAAAGACGAATTAAATAATCTCTCAATATATCAGAATAATACATCGCAATAATTTATTGTCAGTATAATCTCTTATATATCTTCAAATATAGATTTATCGATTTATTAGTAAAGTTTATAAATATAATTTAGTACTAGTAACATATAAGTATTTCAATATGATAGACATAGATATAACTAAAGTTCTAACATAATTGACTAAGGAATGATAAAGAAATAACTTCCTAAATCTTCGTGTTTTTGTGCCAAGAATTACATCTTCTATTCCATTAGTTTAGCAATTTGATTATACCAATTATCAAAAAGATTTTCAACATCAATGTCAATAAAATTATTTATTCTAAATTTCTTATCAAAAGTAACTTTGCCAATTTCAATAATATTTACATCTTCTTTATGAGCAATCTTCATCAATTGTGGCAAATTTTTTTTATTTATAGATAAAATAATACGGGAATGCTGTTCGCCAAACAATTCAAAATCAGGACGATATATCAAGTGTAAATCAATTTTTGCTCCAAATAGGCATTCACGATTAAAACAAGATTCAGCTAATGCTACAGCCAATCCTCCTTCCGAGCAGTCATGAGCAGAACTCACAATCCCTTGTCTAATCGCTTGATAACATACATTTTGCACTTTTTTTTCATAAATTAAATCAACTTTTGGAGCATTAGCTATGGGTTCACCAATTCTTAATTTGAGATATTCTGAAGCGCCAATTTCATTGCAATGCTCTCCTAATAGAACAATAATGTCATCTGCATGTTGAAAATATTGAGTGGTAGCAAAATTCAAGTCCTCTAATATTCCAATCATTCCAATCACAGGTGTAGGATAAACAGCACCACCAGGACTTTCATTATAAAAACTGACATTGCCACCTGTGACAGGTGTTCCAAATTCTCTACAAGCATCACTTATTCCTCTGATTACTTCTGCAAATGCCCAATAAACTTCCTTGTTGTATGGATTGCCAAAGTTTAGACAATTAGTAATAGCTAATGGCTTTGCACCTGCACAAATGATATTTCTACACGCCTCTGCTACTGCACCTTTTGCACCTTCATAAGGATTTAAATAACAATATGGTCCATTACAGTCAACAGTCATAGCAATAGCTTTATTACTGTTTTTTATTCTACAAACAGCAGAGTCAGAACCAGGAGCCACAATAGAATTTATTTGCACCATATAATCGTATTGATGATATACATAATTTTTACTAGCAATGTTTGGCGACTTTAATAAGTCAACCAATATTTGATTATAATTATCTGGCTTGTGTATGGATGTAATGTCAAAGCTATTCAGACGATTAAGATATTTAGGTTTTTCCTTTTGTCTATGATATACAGGCGCTCCAAATCCAGCTACTAATGACTCGGTTGGTATTTCTGCGACTATTTTGCCATTATTTCGCACTCGCAATATTTTATCATTAGTTACTTCACCAATCTTTACTGAATGCAAATCCCATTTAGTAAATATCTTTTCCACCTTTTGTAAATTTTCTGGTTTTACTACTACCAACATTCTTTCCTGAGATTCTGATAGCATAATTTCATAAGGGGTCATCCCAGTTTCTCGCTGTGGCACTAATGATACATCAATATCCATACCCGTGTTTGCTTTTGCAGACATTTCACTTGTACAACAGGTCAGTCCAGCCGCTCCCATATCTTGAATACCAACTATCAAATCGTGCTTTATAATCTCTAATGTTGCTTCTAACAATAATTTTTCTGTAAATGGGTCTCCAACTTGCACAGATGTTCTCTTTTTCTCTGACTTCTCTGTTAATTCCTCAGATGCAAAAGTAGCTCCGTGAATACCATCTCTACCAGTTGCAGAACCAACTACTAATACATAATTTCCAGGTCCATAAGCACCTGCAGTTGTCAAATCCTGATGCTCAAGAATTCCTACTGTCATCACATTAATCAATGGATTAGTTGTATAGCTATGCTCAAAATATATTTCACCAGCAACAGTTGGCACGCCAAGACAATTG
Organism: Candidatus Cloacimonadota bacterium; assembly: GCA_003647765.1. Classification (GTDB taxonomy): domain Bacteria; phylum Cloacimonadota; class Cloacimonadia; order JGIOTU-2; family B8-G9; genus B8-G9. Next base: position 952 of record QMNM01000261.1, on the reverse strand, counting down.
CCATAATCAGCAATACCTCTAACCACATTTTTTAATAGATGCCTTACTTCAGGAGTATCTAAGTTACCAAAACGCAGTGAGTTCAAAGAGGCAATTGGTCTTGCACCCATTGTAAATATATCACGCATAATGCCTCCAACTCCAGTAGCAGCCCCTTGATATGGTTCTAAAGCAGAAGGATGATTATGACTTTCTATCTTAAATGCAACAGCCAGATTGTCGCCAATATCTACTACGCCAGCATTTTCTTCACCCGTCTTTGTCAGCAAACCTATTCCTTCTCTTGGCAATGTCTTTAATAACGCAATAGAGTTTTTATAACTTGCATGCTCAGACCACATAACAGAAAAAATTCCAAGTTCAGTGATTGTTGGCTCTCTGCCTAATATTTCTAAAATCCTCTGATATTCCTCTTCTGACAAACCGTGTTCTGAAATGAGCTCTTTAGTAATAATAGATTTTTCCATTTCCTCCCTTTTGAGAACCTTTATAAAGACATCAAATTACATTTTTAATGTAAATTCCGTGTCAAGATTTATTTGCAAGAATGCAAGTTGGTAAATCCAGGGAATGTTCAGCCACGAACAATACGAAGGAACGCGAATAATTTTTTTAATTCCATCAACATTAGTGAATATTAGTGCACATTTCCTAATTTCGTTAAAACTTCGTAGGACAAACATTGCAAAGATATAAAAGAAAAATATTGTGTGGAATACTATAAATTTTCTTATTTAGTTTGCACAGGAAAAAAAATTTGCTATAAAATTTTAAGGATTTCTACATTTGTCCCAAAAATGAAGTGATAAAAATTATCAGTGGGTTTATGGGATTATAAAGTCATATTTGCTTGTAAAACAAAAAATCATGTTAATTTGAAAGTAAATGATTTTATAAAACCAAACCTTGAACAATGAGGAATGATGAAAAGGATAGTATGTATAATTATAAC
>QMNM01000260.1 GCA_003647765.1 Candidatus Cloacimonadota bacterium | reverse complement strand
TTTACGATGTATTACCTTTGGAGAAATCTCCAACTGGTAAGAAAAAAGAAGATAAAGCTGATATAGCATTTATTGAAGAACAATTAGTTCTATCACAAAATCTTTATGAACTATTCAAAGCTAACAACTTAACAAGTGATTTTGTATCCAACAACGATGCAATTCTTACTGCTTTGAGAGTATCTATTAATGATAGAAGAAAATCATTCTTTTTGAGAAATGGTATTCTACCAACTACATTAAAACAGAAACTAAATGGATTTGAAATCCCTTGGAGAAGTTACAATGATGTTGAAGAAACATTTGCTCCAAAATATTCTGACGACATAATAACAAAATTGTCACAAACACCAACTATTAAATTAAGTGGTATTAAAAGTATGGCTGATAGTCTTGATATGATTATTTTCCCTTTTGATTACATCGATAAAAATAGTTATGGTGATGAAGAATACTCACTCATAAGAAAGATTGATAGATTTAATGATGCACTTAAAGATACTTATGATATGGTTGTTTTAGCTCCAATCAATCATTACTCACTTACTAATCATGCTAAAGCTATAAACGCTGATAGAGAAATCTATGCAGGAAAACACTCAATGGTATTCACAAGTGTTTTGATGAACATTCCAATGTTTAGAAGTATCTTAAATGACCTTGGTGAGTTAAGAGATAATGTTGAAAGTTTAAGTGGAACAATTTCTAATGTTGAGAAAAATATGGAAATGATGCAGAAACAAATTACAAGTCTGCAGAAACAATTAGACCAACAAAAAGAAAGACAACTTAAAGCTGAAATTGCTCACCAAGAAGCAATTAGTTCAATGAGTGCTAAACTATCCGAAATGGCTTTTAGAGTAACAGACCCTGTTCTATTCGCAATCCCAAAAGGAACGGATATTAATGATATGAATTCTGATGAGACATTATGTTTTGTTGGACCAGTTTGGGGTCCTGATTTTGATGGTGTAGCACTATTCCAATTAGATATGGAAATTATCAAGAATCAGAGAAATATTCTAAACAAATCAATAGAAAAAGTCTGGTAAGATGAATATCAAAGATAGAACGGTTAAAATGAGAATACCAAATATATTCTTTAACAGAACCTATTCAAATGGTGTGATGTTAATACTTTTAAGTTTTGCACTTATCAATTATATTTGGGGTAATATGGGTCATAGTTCATTTAATATGATGCAATTATTCCTAATTAACTTTAGTTTTATCTTTGTTGCTGTCATTGGGGCGGCTGGACCGGGCGAAGCACTTAAAGAACCCCCATCATATTCAAATGATGAGGATACACGAGTTGTCAACATGGCTGATTTTAAGAAGATGGGTATATACCTTGTAGTGTATATAGTATGTACACTTACTATGAATGCCCTATTCTCACCAGTATATGTTCCACCTAAACCAAACATTGATAAGCATATTCAGATAAAATCTGTTAAGTTTATCGATGTTCATGAAAAGGGTGAAGACATTTATGCTATTAGATACTATGATAAGGATGGTCAAAATATCTTCACGGATAGATATACCAAAGAACCATCAAGAATGGTAGTCTATAACAAGATTTTTGATAAGGCTGGTAAAGTTATTGTTGATATGGATTACTACGAGAAAAAAGGGAAGGCTTTTGTTGAAATATCTGCAAGAGCTATACAATTAAATTAAGGAAAGAACATGAGTAAATTTATTAGAATTACGGTATTTAATGCCGGTGGCGAATACACTTTTGGTGTTATAGAAGATGAAGCAGAAAGACAAGCAATGTTAGACGCTATCGAGAATGATGAAGTTAGAAGTTCAATATATTATGAAGATTCAGAGGGTGATGAAGTATCATTAGAATGCTTTGAATTTGTTGATGTGCTTCAAGTTTATGGTCCGGAGATGGAAGGAGCGAAGCTAATAGTTTCTGTTTGTGAGGATGATAGCTTTACTGAAGAAGTGGAAACAATCGTTGATACTCAAATTTCAGAGACTAAATGTATTGAATTTACGAGTTCTAATCCATACTTGACTTCTGAGAAGAAAGAAGAATTTAATGATGAGTCATTGTTGTGGGGAACTTACAAGATTGAAAAAAGAATATATTTTCCTGCGGAACTTACACTATCGGATGATGAAAACTTTGAAATAACAAATGTGTTTGTTGGATCAATGAATATGGATGAAACCATTTGTAATGCAGAAATTGCCGATACTATATATTATATTAGAGCAGATGAGCAACTTAAGTTGGTTAAAGACCACTACGGTGAAGACTATGCAGATGGAGACACACTTGGTGATATTATTGTTGAAATTCAAGATGAAAATATTGGCTTACTCGAACCATTCTTATTGGATATTGGTGATATTGAAGGTAAGGGAGAGTATGAAAATGATTACAATGTTGTAAGTAATTTTGATGGTGAAGTCCTTTATGAGGGTGGAGAATACTAATTTAATGACGCTTTAAGTTCTCTTTGGTTATAATTACACCAATTAGGAGAGCTTATGTCATTTAACATACCAACACCACAAGAGTTTTTTGCTACTTTAGGGGCAATGGACTATTTCATTTTTCTTATTAATATTGTTATTTTTTTAGGTGCTAAAAAAATATTAAAGTTCTTAAACCACAATAAAACCCCAAACATTCTGAAGAAAAAACTGTATAGATTAAGATGGTCTAACTTCTTATTGTTTATGATTTTCTCTGCTACTACTTTCATTGATGATAGTCTATTCCAACAAATTATTATGACTGCAACCGCAGGTCTTGGTATTTTCTTATTTTGGGAATTTGAGATGTATTACATTGAGAAAAGCTACACAAAAGAAGAAGAAGTAAATGGTAAGGTGCAAAAAGTTGAAACTTATCAATCTGATATATTTCAATGGTTAGCAACAATTGTAACTGTTATTATTTCTATCAATCTCATTTCTGATATTTGGCATTGGAATAGTATGTTACAAACTGGGTCAGTTGTTGCTTCTATTGCGGCATTCCTTGCTATTACCCACAGTTCGTGGTTGCCAGATAATATTGGTGGATTAATTACACTTCACAAAGGTCATGTTGGAGCTGGTGATGTAGTAAAATTCAATGTTGATGGTGAAGAAATTCTTGGTTATGTTGGTAAAATAACTCTTACTGATACAACCATTTATCACTTAGTTGATAAACATCCGATCTATCTTAGAAACTCTAAATTAAGAGATGTAATTATGCATCGATTAAGTAAAGCTGAATCCACATCTAAAGATGGCATCCTTAGATATATTGACTTAAATATTGGATACTCTTCTCTATCTGAAAGGGTTGAGGAATTTGCTGAAAGG
>QMNM01000259.1 GCA_003647765.1 Candidatus Cloacimonadota bacterium | reverse complement strand
TGACCAAGCAATTCCTGCTATTTTTGAACTTGGTCAGAATTATCCCAATCCATTTAACCCAGAGACAAAAATTGAATATCAACTACCAAAAGATACACAAGTAGAAATCAGCATTTACAATATTCTTGGCGAGAAAGTAAGAACATTACTTAATGAAAATAGGAAGGCAGGTTATCACAGCATTATCTGGAACGGAACTGATCATAGAAATAGAGAATTGCCCAGCGGAATTTATTTATACAGGATAAAGACAGATGGATATTCTGCGATTAAGAAGATGTTGTTAATTAAGTAGCATAAGGTTCCAATCCTGTGCTATAACATACCGAAAGGAGAGAACAATGAAAAGGCAAAATATGACTTCCTTAATAGCTTTTATGCTATTAGGAATTTTAGTCCTATTAATAGGCGTAATTTATGCTGACCAGACAGGACAAAAAGACCCACCAAACTGGCAACCAATTACTGGAACTCAATATAATATGGTCTTAATGGCACAAGCACTTCTAAATGGCAATACCTTTGATAATAGTGATGACAATATGATTGGTGCATTTGGTCCAGGTGGAGTTGATGACTGTCGTGGATTAGGTGGGTGGAACGAAGAACCATCACAAAACTGGTATTTTTGGTATTTCACTATCGTTTCAAACATTGAACAAGGTGAAGAAATATCATTCAAATTGTATGATACACAAACAGATTCTGTTTATGATTGTTATGAGGCCATCATTTTTGAAAATAATATTACAATTGGCAACCCGGATAGTTTATTTACACTTACAGCAGGCATTCCTCCTAATTATGGTTCTATTCAAGGAATTGTTGTTTTAGATGATGGCTATGGCAATGTACAAGATGTAGAAGTAACCGCTGATGGAGCAACTGTCAATCCTGATAATGATGGCAATTATCAACTAATGCTATTGCCAGGCACTTATGATGTAACTGCTTCTTTGGATGGCTATTTTTCACATACAATTGAGAATGTAGAAGTAATAACAGGACAAGTAACATCTGGAATAAATTTCATTCTGCAACCCAATTTTGGCACAATTGAAGGCAATGTCAGTTTAGAAGGAAATTATGCCAATGTTGAAGATGTTGAAATAACTGCTAATGGACAGATGGTTAATCCTGATAACAACGGTTTTTATCAAATAGATTTATTTCAGGGGAATTATGATGTGACCGTTTCTGTAGATGGATATTATCCACAAACAATTCAGAGTGTTCAAGTAGTAGCAGGTCAGATAACATCTGGTATTGATTTCACTTTATACCCAGAACCTGGGACTATCGCTGGAATAGTTACTTTACAAGGAAATTATGGCAATGTGCAAGATGCGGAAATAAATGTTGCTGGACAAACACTCAATCCTGATATTAATGGATATTATTATATAGAACTACAACCCGGAATGTATAATGTCTCTATCTCTTTAGAATTTTATGAATCTCAGATAATTGAAAATGTATCTGTTATCCCTTGCCAGACAACTAATGTTGATTTTTCTCTAATGCCATGCCTCACTATTCCTGATTGGCAGGTAATAACAGGAACTCAATACTCAATGATCTTAATGGGTCTTGCATTCTTATACGGACAAGAATTTGATAATAGTGATTATAATACTATTGCCGTATTTGGTACTGGTGGAGAAGATGATTGCCATTCCATTGGAACCTGGATAGAACTTGGGCAAGAAAGCAAGAGAACAAGAGTTCAAGAGGTCAAGAAGACAAGATTACAAGAAGGCAAGAGGGCAAGAGTCCAAAAGCCAACTGACAAATCCACAACTTACTTCTGGTATTTCACTATCGTCGGAAATATTGAGGGTGAGGAACTGTCGTTCAAACTATATGATACACAAACGGATTCTGTGTATGATTGTTATGAGACCATCATTTTTGAGAATAATACTACAATTGGCAGTCCTTATGAGCCATTTATTATTACTGCTGGTGAATCTGTAGAATTGGGAACTATTCAGGGAACCATCTCTTTGAATGGTGGTTCAGGAAATATGGAAGATGTAGAAGTAAATGCTCACTGGATTACTGTCCATCCGGATAGTATCGGCAATTATACGATTAACATCCTGCCCGGAACTTATGATGTAACTGCTTCTCTTACCAATTATCAATCACAGACAATTGAAAATGTAGAGGTCTTTGAGAACCAGATAACAGCTGATATTGATTTTATTTTGGAGCCTTTACCAGGAATAATTGAAGGAATAGTTACTTTAACAGGTGGCAGTGGCAATGTTGAAAATGTAGAAATCAGTGCTGGAGACCAAACAGTCAATCCTGATAGTAATGGATACTATTCAATATCATTACAACCCGGAATTTATGATGTAATAGCTGTATTAGAGAATTATCAAACAGAAATAGTAGAGAATGTAGAAATAATTGAAGGTCAGACCATTTATAATGTAGATTTTGCATTAACTCCATTACCAGGGACAATTGAAGGGACTGTAACCATATTAACTGGAAATGGCAATATTCAGGAAGTAGAACTAACTGCTGATGGTATCACTGTCAATCCAGATAGTTTGGGCAATTATCTTATACAACTTTCACCCGGAATTTATGATGTAACAGCATCCCTGGAAGGATATCAGGATACCACAATTACAAATGTTGAAGTAATAGAGAATCAGGCAACTATTGGAATTGACTTTATCCTCAGACAAGGTCCTCCTGATTGGCAGCAAATTGGTGGCACTCAATTCAATATGGTTCTGATGGCAAAGGTGTTTTTGAATGGCAATACCTTTGATGATAGTGATGACAATATTATTGGTGCATTTGGTCCAGGTGGAGTTGATGACTGCCGTGAATTAGGTGAATGGAATGAAGACCCATTACAAAACTGGTATTTCTGGTATTTCACTATTGTTTCAAACATTGAACAAGGTGAAGAAATATCATTCAAATTGTATGATACACAAACAGATTCTGTGTATGATTGCAATGAAACAGTGGTTTTTATTGATAATACTACAATTGGCAGTCCTGAATCTCCTTTTATAATCACTGTTGGACTAATGCCTGACACTGGCACAATACAGGGAACTGTATCATTAGAATCTGGCAGTGGCAATGTTGAAGATGTTCAGGTCTCCGCTGGATGGATAGTAACCAATCCTGATTCTAATGGATTCTATTCTATAGAAATCTATCCCGGAATTTATGATGTAACAGCATCTCTTACCAATTATCAATCACAGACAATTGAAAATGTGGAAGTTCTTGAAAACACGATTACTGATAGTATTGACTTTTTATTAAGTCCATTGCCCGGTGCAATCATTGGACAAGTTTTTCTATCTGGTGGAAGTGGCAATATTGAAAATGTA
>QMNM01000258.1 GCA_003647765.1 Candidatus Cloacimonadota bacterium | reverse complement strand
AGGGTTTTCCAGCAATTCACCCGATTTAAACTTGGCTAATAAGCCAAGACGCTATCTGAAAATAACGCTTTGATTTTCGCTTCATCCATAGAAACCAAAGAATGCCAGAAGGCGACAATTTTCTCTTCTTTGGTTAACTCGTCAATATTTTTCTTGACGCCAGCCTCGCCGTACACCTTAGCAGCCATAGAATCTTTTTCAAGAATCTTGTCTACTTTGGCGCTAAGCTCGTCTAGATTAAGAGCTGCGGAAATCTTGGACGCGACATCTTTTATCTCAGTATCTATTTCCTTCTCATCTTCAACTACCTTGTCTTCTGGTTCTATGTCTTTTTTGTCCATTTTCTATTTTTTTTAATCTTGTTAAGTATCTGGCTTATTTCACCAGATGTTTTTTGTAAAGCCCGCACTGCCATTTTTTCGTCTTTCGTTATGGCCTGTGCCACTTCTGCGACCTTTGATTTTGGCTTTCCTTCACCGCCCGACGCAGTGTCTTTTGACGCGTCGTCTATGAGATCATCTCTCGTAGATCCAGCGTCTAACAGGGTCTGCAAGGCGGAAGCCAGTTGCTTTGTTAAACTCATAATATTTTTGACTAACTCTCTGTTCTTTTTGGATAATACTCTGCCTTCTTTGAATTCTGCCATTTCCTCTTGAAGCGATTTTATCTTTTCTTCTATTTCTTCTTTTTTCAAGCTATCAATTAATTCTCTTTGTTTTTTGATTTTCTCTAAACTTTTTCTCATTGCTTCACTCATTTCAATTCCTTCATCTTCTGCTATCATTTTTGCGAAGTCAACTAATTCTCTTAAGTAAGCCCCTGAAAATCCTTCAGTTTCTTTAATAATGTCCTTCATTTCTTCTTCGTTCATTTCGCCTGCCCATTTCTTAATCATCTCTTTTCTGTCGTCTTTATTTGGATTCTCAAACTCTAATATGTCGTGGAATCTTCCAGGTCTATCTATCAGCGCGTCTGGCATTTTCTCTGGAAAGTTTGAAGTTAGAATAGTTACCATTCCTTTATTTTCTCTTATACCGTCAAGCTCTGTTTTTAATAAGTCAACCGTGTAATCTCTCAGCCAACTATCAATGTCTTCAATAAACAATACTGATGGCGCCAAATCTCTTGCCAATTTAAATGCTAATCCTAATGCTTCTACTGTATTCAATTTTTTGAAATCATTAGATGATACCCAGATAAATGTAGAATCAGTATTATCCATTATGGCTTTTCCTGCATAGGTCTTTCCATTTCCTGGTTTTCCTATAAACATAATCCCTCTACTTTTCATTTTATCTCTCTGTTCAGTTAATCCTTTGACCGCAAATTTTATAGGATTCTTTATCTCTTCTTTAAGAATCACATCGTCCCATTTTACATCTGTCTTTGGCAAAAACTCACCATTCAAAGCAAACTTTTCGCCTTTAAGATAATTGTTTTCTTTTACCCAATTATGCGCCTTTTCTAATAATTCTTTGTTCCATTCTCTGTGTTTGTTAGTTGTAATAATTGAAACCTCTAGTCCGAAGAAAGTTGGTTCGTATTTTACAGCCAAACTTATATCTTTATCTTTTAATTCATAGAAATTTACACCCTTTATGAGAAAATCATCTGATTTCTTAGAGTTTAATTTTATAACTTCGTAAATTGGCGGTGATTCTCGTCCGTCCCACAGAAAATTTCTTGTATCAAGCAATGAAAATTCCTTAGTTATTTCTTTAAATGATGATAAATAACTTCCTAATAATGGACTTGGAATTGTAAAAGAATTTATAAATATATCTTTTATTTTACATTCAAGAAAATCAATATACAATTTATATTCAAAGCTTGATGGGTTGTCATCAACTTTATCAAAGTCAAATGCTTTTGATAGTGATTTATTCCATCTTTCTTTTCTTATCCATCTCTTTTCTTTCTTCGCCGCTTCAAAAGTCCCGCCGTGTTTATCGCAGTGCTTTTTTGCTTCTGCCTCTGTCCATTCGTCTTTGTTGTATCTCATTGATTGCACTTCTGATTTGCCGTCCTCTTTTATACCAAAAATGAAGTCAATACACTTGCCATCGCTCTTGGCATAACAATTCTTTCTTGCGAACTTCTTGTATTTGTCAGGTGATTGCAAACGACAGGAATGTTCGTTTTCGTATGGTTTTAAATCAATAAACATCTCGCTTTCATCAAACTTTTCTTCTTCTATCATTATAATGCCTTTATCAATCATATTATTCAATTCATTGCAGGTGTATTGTTTGAACTCGGGAGCGTCCTTGTCAAATTGTTTATAATGTTTTTTCAAATGGTCATAAACGCCTTTTCTGTCTTTGCTTGGCAAATCAACCCCGCCGCGAGCTCCAAGAAGAGCGCCCATAGCCGCTGCTACTCCTTTCCAAACAACTGCCTGACTGCCGCTCCCTCTGTGATGTGGCAGTTTGTACCATTTCCTTTCATCCTCATCAAATCCTTCTGCTTCGCTGTCAACCCAAGCGTGCATCTTTTTTAATTTATCACCATCGCCTGTGGCTTTTTTAACTTCTTCTCCCGCGTTCCAATCATCATCCTCAGGAGCTTTCGTTCCATCGCCGTGAACAGAATAAGGGATAGCGCCTTTTTCTTTTATTGAGCATTGAATATGTCCGTCCACCCACTTGCACACTTCCTTCTTTTTGTCATCAGAAATGCCTTTTTGTAAGGTCAGCGCTTCTGCGTTAGCGGGCACTGGAACAGCAGAAATCTCCAAGAGTTCCTGTTTTGTGATTACTCTATCATTCTTTGGATCATAATCTTTAGGGATGAACCCTACTGACCACGCTCTCATTATTGGAGGGTCGGCTTCAAACATTTTCTTTATCTCTCTTGCCGCCTCTGTAATCTCGTGAAACATCGGCTCAAAGACGAGCTTCCCGTCTTCTACTCTTATGTTTTTGGCAATCCCAATAGGAGGCGTATCATACCTGTGAGCAAATTGCAGCACGGGATTAGCTTTGAAATTGTCCAATTCCCAGCCTCCCATTTTTACTACTTCGCCGCTCCTGTCCTCTGTCTCTGTAGAGGCAATAGCAACCAGCTTGCCTTCTTTCTTTTTTGTTGTTGCTTTGACATTTAACATTGTTTTTTGTTAATAATAATTAATTCTACATCTCTTGCTAAAATTATTGTTCAGTGTTTTGCCTAATCTAATAACCCAGTCAATTTTCTTATCAAGTGTGAATTTCTTTGTGTAAGTTTGGTAGCCTGCTTTTTTTATTTCTAATGTAAAATCGTTATAATCTGTTTTTTCTTCATCAGTATAACTTTTATATCCACCTCCGTCATATTCGTGAGACCATAAAGCTGTTAGAACTTCTTGAGGTGTTATATCACCATTTCCATCAGT
>QMNM01000257.1 GCA_003647765.1 Candidatus Cloacimonadota bacterium | reverse complement strand
TGGGATACTTGGTATTTATGGTTATGAAGATATTTCTGATGACTTAGTATTTGGGCTCACTGCACTTCAGCATAGAGGTCAGGATTCTGCTGGAATATTGACTTTTGATAATAACTTTCATTTAAGAAAAGGGCTTGGACTCGTTAGCAGTGTATTTACACAAAAAAAACAATTGACTGGATATTGTGGTATTGGCCAGGTTCGCTATGCTACGCAAGGCACTATTGATTTACTTAATGCTCAACCTTTTGTTGTAAATTATCCGCTTGGGCTTGGTATGGTTCATAATGGAAATGTAATCAATTTTGCAGAGATAAAAAAATTGCTATATGAAGAGCATCACAGATTGCTTGAAACTTCTAATGATATTGAACTTATTTTATATACATTTGCTTCCGAGCTTGAAAGTAAAAATCTTATGAATCTTTCATTGAATGATATTTTTAGTTCAGTAGAAGCAACCCAAAGGAAAATCAAAGGTGCTTATTCAACTATTAGTATTATTGCTAATAAGGGATTTTTGGTCTTTAATGACCCTTATGGAATACGACCTTTAGTAATGGGACAAAAAAAGACATCTAAGGGAATAGTATATGCATTTGCATCAGAGTCAACCTGTCTTGATTATCTTGAATATGAATTATTACAAGATTTAAAACCAGGTGAAGCAATCTTTATTGATAAAGATAGAAATGTGCATAAGAAAATATGTTATAGTAAAGGTGCAGCGTTTTGTGTTTTTGAGTATATCTATTTTGCTAAGGAAGATTCTATAATTCATAATCGTTTAGTTGCAACAGAAAGAGTAAAAATGGGTAAGTTGTTAGCAAAGAATATTAAAATGTCTGGATTCAAACCTGATATTGTAATAGATATTCCATCATCAGCATATTTTTTTGCTTCTGGTTTGGCGGAAGAATTAGGTATTTCATATAGAAGGGGCCTGGCTAAAAACAATCATATTGGACGCAGTTTTATCTCACCTACAAAAAAGACGAGAGAAGTAATGGTACAGCAAAAGTTAAATCCAATACGAGATATAATAAAAGGCAAAAAAATTGCTGTAGTTGATGATTCTATTGTTAGGGGAATAACTTCCAAATATATTGTGAACCTTCTTAGACAAAGAGGAGCCAAAGAAATCTATTTTATTTCTGCATCGCCACCTATAAAATATCCATGCGTATATGGCATTGATATGTCTGTTAAACAAGAACTTATTGCGAGAAATTACGATTTAGATGATATTGCTGATTACATAGGAGCAGATGCTCTTATTTATCAATCTATTGACGATATTAAAAGTTTATATCATGATTTACCTTGTTGTTATGCTTGTTTTTCCGGTGATTATCCAATTGAAAAGACAAAAGAATTTTTAGGCCAAATAGAGCAAGAAAGATTATGTTCAAAACATACAAATAGAAATATGTAAATTAGATATAGAAGGAGATGAGTATGAAATTAGTAGAATGCGTACCGAATTTTAGTGAAGGAAGAAATAAAGCGATATTAGATAAAATTGCAGATGCGATTAGAGCTGTAGAAGGAGCGACATTATTAGATGTTGATCCTGGTTCTGCTACTAATCGTACTGTATTTACTTTTGTAGGCACGCCAGAAGGGATTAAAGAAGCGGCTTTTCAGGCGATTAAGAAAGCAAGTGAACTCATTGATATGAGAGAGCATCACGGTGAACACGCAAGAATGGGTGCTTGTGATGTATGTCCATTTGTGCCAGTATCAGAAATGACTATTGAAGAATGTGTGGAAATATCTAAAGAAGTGGCTAAAAGAGTAGCAGAGGAGTTAAAAATACCTATATATCTTTATGAACATTCACGGACTAAGCCGGATAGACAAAATCTTGCAGTCATTCGTCAAGGTGAGTATGAAGGGCTGAAAGAAAAGTTGAAGGATCCGCATTGGAAACCTGATTTTGGTGAACCTATATTTAATCCAAAATCTGGTGCAACTGTAATGGGATGTAGAGATTTCCTTATTGCATACAATATAAATTTGAATACTCGTAATAAAAAAATTGCTCACGATATTGCTCTTAATATTAGAGAAACAGGCAGAATTATTCGTGATGAGAATGGCAAACCGATAAAAGATGAGAAAGGCGAATTCAAGCGTAGTAAAGGTGGATTCAAAGGTGTTAAATCTGTTGGCTGGTATATTGATGAATATCATAAGGCACAAATATCAATGAATATTACAAATTATAAAGCCAGTCCATTACATAAGATTTTTGAAGCAGTAGAAAAAGATGCTTTTGCTCATGGCATTAGAATAACAGGATCCGAGCTTGTAGGTCTCATTCCTAAAGAACCTCTAATATGGGCTGGAAAGCATTTTTTAGAAAGACAGCATCTTGGTGAACAGCATCTTTCTGCTGGAGTTGGAGAAAGGGAACTTATTAGAATTGCTATTGATACACTTGGACTAAACGAACTTAGCACATTTAATATCAATGAAAAAGTTATTGAGTATAGATTAGAGAAAGAAGATCAACTACGGAAGTTGAGTTTAGTAGAATTTGTGGATGAATTGGCTTCTGATTCTCCTGCACCAGGTGGAGGTAGTGCTGCTGCTTTATGTGGTTCTATTGCTGCTGGACTCTCTGCTATGGTGGCTAATCTAAGTACAAAGAAACTTTCTTTCGTAAAATTGTCAGAAAAGAAACAGAGGCAAAGACAGAACTTAAATGACTTGGCTTATAAGGCCCAAGAGGTTAAAGATAAACTTCTGCAACTTATAGATACAGATACTGAAGCATTTGATAAATTGATGTCAGCAATGCAGATGTCTGCTGATACAGAGGAGGAGAAAAAAGCACAAGAACAAGCAATAGAGAGTGCTACAAAGAACGCTACATTAGTGCCATTAGAAACAATGAAACAATCCTATAAAGCAATTGAATTCGCTAAAATTGTTTCCGAAAAAGGAATGCGAAGTGCATTATCTGACTCAGGTGTGTCTGCAATTATCGGACTAACTGCTGTCAAATCTGCTTATTTTAATGTAAGAATAAATTTGCCAGGAATTAAAGATGAACAGTTCAAAAAGGATGTATTAACAGAAGCCGAGAACATATTAAAAAAAGCAAAAATGCTGACAGAACAGATTGAAAAATCAATTATGAGTTCATTCTAAAAACACATGAAGGTGTTAAAATTAGATTTTTTACATTTTACCTACGATTAAAATCGTGTGCCTCTTATCCACAGAATAACAGAAGATAGTAATTTCAAGAAGCCCACAACTTCAGTTGTGGGTAAGAGAATATAATAAGCACATTTTAATCATTTCATTTACTATCACGAGCTGTTTTGGTATTATCTAAAATTTTTTCTTGACACATTTTTTTGCCCATATTTTTAGT
>QMNM01000256.1 GCA_003647765.1 Candidatus Cloacimonadota bacterium | reverse complement strand
GTATATTCATTTGAACTAGCTCCAAATGTATATGACATAAGGGCAGAATTAGAGGGCTATCATACTGAACTGGTTGAAAATGTTGAAGTAACGCAAGGGGATACAACTACTGTGGATATTATTATGACCCCAGTTTACTTAGGTGGAATTCAAGGAGTTGTTGATTTACAAGGTGGTGCTGGTAATGTGCAAGATGTTGAAATAACAGCTGGAGACCAAGCAGTTCATCCAGATCCGACAGGGCATTATCTTATAAATATAATGCCAGGAACTTATGATGTGAAAGCTTCACTTGTTGGATATAAGGATTCTACAATAGTTGGCGTGATTGTTTATGAAAATCAGATAACATCTGATATTGATTTTACATTATATCCATATCAGCCCGGATATATAGAAGGAACTATTGCACTAATTGACACTATACATAAGTATAAGCATAAAGGCAATGTTCAAAATGTTGTATTTACAATAGAAGATACATCAGGCAATTCAGTAGAACCTGACTCTGTATATGGACCTCAATCAGATGGATATTATAAAATAACCATTAGTTCTGGAACTTACAATATAACAGCATTATTAGATGGTTATCAAGATTCCACTATTACATGTGTGGAAGTTGCAGAAGGAGATACTACAAGTGGAGTTGACTTTACATTATACGCATTCCCTGGCTCTATTGAAGGAATTGTTACTCTTAGTGATGGTCATGGTCCAGGTCACGGTCCTGGTAATGTGCAAAATGTAGAGGTAACTGCTGGTGGCATAATGGTTCATCCTGATAGTACTGGACATTATGAAATTGTAATTGGTCCCGGAACTTATGATGTAACCGCAACCTATGATTCACTATATTATTATCCACAGACAATAGAGAATGTTGTTGTCATAGAAGGACAGGCGACTACTGGAATTGACTTTAACCTACAATGGATGGGAGCAATTCAAGGGACTGTTACATTAGAAACAGGTGGCACTGGCAATGTCCAGGATGTAGAAATCAATATCTATGATGATGGTAATATTATTGCTACTACAAACCCAGGTGTTGATAATACATATATTATATATCTTGTCCCAGGAATTTATGACTCTGTAACTGCTTCTTTAGATGGCTATCACGATTCAACAGTGGTTGATGTCAATATACAAGCAGGTACAATTACAATAGTTGATTTTGAATTACAGCTGATTAAGCCCGGACACATTGAAGGTTTTGTAACTCTTGCTGGTTATGGCACTGGCAATGTCCAAGAAGTTGAATTTACTGTTATTGATACTGCTGATAATCCTGTAATTCCTGATTCTTTATATGGACCCGACTCAACAGGATATTATGAAATATATCTATATGAAGGGACTTACGATGTAACTGCGGAATTAGTAGATTACTATCCACAAACTATTACTGACATAGAAGTGATAGAACTTCAATATACTAATGTCAATTTCACATTAACACCAATGGAAGGTGCAATTGAAGGACATATCACTCTTATCAAAGGAACAAGCAGTTCACAAAGTGTCGTAATTACCGCTGTTGGTGACTCTACTGGTTATACAAGTACTGCTCAACCTGATTCCGTCAATAATTATGCAATCCCACTTCTGCCACCAGATTTTTATGATGTATCTGCTGAACTGTTTGCTTATTTCCCTGTGCCTGATACTCAAAATGTCCAAGTTATTCAAAATGATACTACAAGAGGAGTGAACTTCACTCTATACTCCTATATTGATTTTTACGACTTTACTACTATTCCAGGATTTACATATAATAATATACTGTGGACTGATAATCATCCTGATTTCAAAATCAATATTGATCTTCTTAATGACAGCACTCTTACTTATGATGAACTTACAATTACTGACACTATGCTGACTATCTGGATAGATGGAATTATCGCATATAATCAAGTGCCAAATAATCCTGACAATAGAGTAGAAATTGATTATATCAATAATACAACGCATAAAGTATCTATTGTATTACGAGATTCTTTAGATGAATTTACACAAGGAGACCATACATTCCAGATTAAAGTTGATTGGAATGAAAAAGATGTCTGGATGTTGAGCGATATATATCACTTCTCTGTTGATATTACCCCACCACAAATTATCTCTAATAATGCCTGGATTACTTCTGAAACCGAGTTCAGAGCAGAGGTTCTTGATAATGAGTCACAAGTTGACCCAACCTCTCTTATGCTAAAATTATACAGCCCTTGCGATACAATAACAGATACGCTAATCTACCTTGCACCATCTATCACTTACAGTAATAATATAGCTTCTGTTATGGTTAGTATAGATATTATAAATCAGTTATTAGCAGGTGATTATAATTTCATTTATGCTCAATGGTCTGCTGATAATAATGTAGAATTACATTCAGAAGCTACTTATCCTTATGTATTAGACATTAGCCCACCTGTAGTTGAGTTCACATCTCCGACAGTAAATAATATTCCTTATGGAGATGATGTGCTAATCGCGGGTAATTATTATGACTTGGTTGATAGTATCAGTGTTGCTTCTGGAATTGATGTCTCTGCTACCAAATTGTATGTTGATGGCGAGGATATAACCGAAAATGCTATTATTGATTCTAACAATTTCACCTATACTCAGTTATCACCAAATGTCGGTCCACATACTGCTACTATTGTTGTTTATGATAATGCTGGCAATGTTGCACAAGATATTATTAGCTACTTTATTGGAGATGGCATTCCAATTATATCCAATGTGAAAATTGAAGCTGGTAATGTCTCTGAGAATTACTTCAATCCATCTTATCCAATAACATATAAGGCAACTATTTCTCCAAATAATAATGTGCCAATCCAACAAGAGAGCATCAATTTGAATATTTATAAACGAGTGCTTGTGCAAGGTATGGAAATAGATACTTTACTTATAGCAAATGCTTCTATAAATATCACTGGAACTGACACTTTCTCAATTGAAAAAGACAGTATTATGTTTAATTTTGAGCAGAATGATATTGGACTAAGATTTGAACTTTCAGCAAAGAACATTTATAATGTAGAAACTACTGATAATTACTTAGCCTATGCTGACTTTACTTCACCTGTAATTACAATTGTTTCACCAGAAGATAACGCTATATTCCAGATGAGTAGCACGGTTAATATTTCTGCTAATTATACTGATAATATTATGACTAAGGCAAAGAAAAAGGGAACTGGTTGTGGAGTGGACACGAGTAAAGTATCATTACAATTGATAGATCCGTTTGGCAATTTCATTCCTGTTGATAATCCAGAGATTACATCAACAAATATAAATTGGACAACAGACCCACTTACAGAAGCAGGTGAATATACAATTAAATTAACAGTAGGAGACAATGTAGGTAATATTGCAATTGAG
>QMNM01000255.1 GCA_003647765.1 Candidatus Cloacimonadota bacterium | reverse complement strand
GGGTTGCATATCGCTCATTTGTCAAATGGTATGTATAAATTTGGTTAATTAGTTAATGGTTGATAGTTGATAGTTGATAGTTGATAGTTAATAGTTAATTGGTTAAAGAGGATTATGGTTAAATCAATTTCTAAATCCAAATTTCAAATAATCAAAATATCCTACAATTGAAGAACATGTAGAAATTTCTATTATTTGTCATTTGAAATTTTGTTAGAGATTAGATATTTGTAATTAGTTATTTTAATTACTCTGTGTCTCTGTGGCAATATGACTTACTAACAAAATATGAGTTTTACAATTAGCAAAATATCCGAACAAAAGAATGGCTCTTTTATTTTCACTGACTTTTATCCATTTAATAATGATAAAATCGCAATAGTATTTCATTGCCTTGAGCCGCAGCCTTTATATGAAAATGCTGTCAAAATCGCTCTGGAAATATTCAATAAAGAATTCTATAATGTTGATAAAAATGTAGATAGTGTAGAAAGATTGAAAAATACTGCTTTGGAAATAAACAGGCAAATTTATGGATTTTTGACTCATAATCATTTAAAAAAATCTATTCTATCCTCTATATTTTTACTTATTAAACAGGACTTTTTATATCTTATCCAATTTGGCAAAATAATGGTCGGTGTGGTTCATAATGGACAATTTATAGAGTTAGGAAATAGATGGAAAGAGTACAATCAGCAAATTGAAAATGAAATACAAATGTTAGGTTCAAAAATAGAAAATGTAGAACTTTGTGTAATTGAGCAGAAGCTTAGTAAACATGATATTATTTTAGCTGTACTTTACAAAATTGCTCATCAGTTTAATACTAACAAAACATCTCGTTTTAGCTATATTAAACAGTTCAACGAATTTGCTACTAAAAATAATGCGCCAATGTTAATGATTGAAATTATAAAAGAGCTTTCGCTTGGTCCATCTATAGAAAAGAAAAAATTCCACTTATCAGCTCGTAATGTTGGCATTTCTATGGTGATATTAGCTATTATTGCAGCGCTTTATGCTTTTTTCGGAAAAAATCTAGGTGAAGATTATATGTACACAGGCAAGGAAATATTAAAACAGAAAAGTAATAAAATTGATTTTGATAAGATTGATGAAAAATTTTCTATTGCTACAAAATTATTTTTACCACAAGTGTATCAGCCAAAATTAAAAAATGAGTGGGAAATGGCACTGCCTTTTACAGTTTCACATCCTCCGTTGTTTGACTATGAAAATATATATTTAATAAAGGATAATAAAATATTTTGTTTAACCAAAACCAGTAAAGAAATAAGTTGGGTACAAAAATTCAACTTTCCTATTCCGTATGTTAAGTTCTTGGGAAATAAGTACTTATTAGTAGATTATGGTGATAATCAATTTTTTTGTCTGAATAAAGACAATGGCAAAATTGTCTGGGCAAGACAGAGTAAGCAGCATATTGATAGTCTAGTTGTTAATGAGATAGATAAGCCAATCTTTATTGATTATGGAAGAGATAGAAGATTACAGTATCTATATTTTATCACTAAGGATGATGAGGACATCCTTTTGTTCAATTGTGAAAATGGTAAAATAGTGGATAGGTTTGGTATGAAGAACAAGATAAAATTTATTTCTGATTATGATTATATAACTAAATCCATTTATGTTGTAATTGACAACAAACTGATATGCTTAAAATTAGAGATAAAATAAGATAAGGAAAAATTAAACGCGAACAAATCACTAACTCAACAAACTCATTGCAAAAGATTTAATTTATAAAAAGGTTCGCGTAAGTTTGCATAGTTCGTATAAGTTTGCGATTGCAAGTTCGCGATTGCAAGTTTGTTTATTCGTATTTCACCACGGAGACACAAAGATTATTTAAAATAAATTGTTTATCTTTTAAATTCGCGATAAGGAGTAAAAATGCGTCCAACACCATTTTATGAGATTCATAAACAAAAGAATGCAAAAATAGATTCTTTTGCTGGTTTTCTAATGCCGATTCAATATCCAACTGGAATTATTAGAGAACATCGTCAGGTAAGAGATTCTGTTGGGATGTTTGATCTTAGCCACATGGGAGAAATTATTGTTAGAGGAGAAAAACGATTAGATTTCGTCTATAATTTAATTACAAATGATGCGAGCAAATTGGCAGTGGGACAGACATTATATACGCCGATGTGTTATCCTGACGGTGGCATAGTAGATGACTTACTTGTCTATAGGATGAAAGATTATTTTTATCTTGTAGTCAATGCCTCTAATATTGAGAAGGACTTTCTATGGATGAAGGAAAATCAAATTGAGAAAATGAGTTTAGAAAATGCAAGCTATGATACTGCGTTGATTGCTGTTCAAGGTCCAAAAGCAGAAGAAGTTGTCCAAAAATTGACTACATTGGATTTGGCAAAGATAGGTTATTATCACTTTGCTTTCGGACAGATTGCCGGAGTAGATGTGATAATTTC
Organism: Candidatus Cloacimonadota bacterium; assembly: GCA_003647765.1. Lineage (GTDB taxonomy): Bacteria > Cloacimonadota > Cloacimonadia > JGIOTU-2 > B8-G9 > B8-G9. The sequence goes on along the minus strand of QMNM01000255.1, from coordinate 939 downwards.
CAGAACTGGATATACAGGCGAGGATGGTTTTGAGATATACTTTACAAATGTAGATAAAGCAGAGGAAATCTGGAATTTAGTAGAATCCGCTGGGCGAAAATTTGATATAATACCTATTGGATTAGGTGCAAGAGATACTTTGCGTCTGGAAATGAAATATCCTTTATACGGAAATGATATAGACAAGACAACTAATCCATTAGAGGCAGGATTGAGATTTTTTGTTAAGTTAGACAAAGACAATTTTATTGGCAAATCTGCTCTTGTAAAAGTCCATCAGGAAAAAATATCAAGAAAACTTGTTGCATTTGAGATGTTAGATAAGGCGGTTCCAAGACAGCATTATGAAATTTATGCAGATGATAAGAAAATTGGAGAAGTGTGCAGTGGCACAATGTCGCCTTCACTCAATATCGGAATTGGGACAGGTTATGTGCCTCGTGAGTATATGAAAACAGGAACAGAGATTTATATTAAAGTGCGAAATAAGATGAAGAGAGCAATTATTATCAAACCACCATTCTATAAACAAGGGTCCGTGAAAAGATGAATTAGAATTTATTACATAGATAGATTAAACGCGAACAGATCACTAACTCAACAAACTCATCGCAAAAGATATAATTTATAAAAAAGGTTCGCGTAAGTTCGCATAGTTTGTATAAGTTCGCGTCTGCAAGTTCGCGATTAAGTAAGAGATTAAACGCGAACAAATCACTAACTTAACAAACTCATCGCAAAAAATTTAATTTGTAAAAAAGGTTCGCGTAAGTTTGCATAGTTTGTATAAGTTCGCGTCTGCAAGTTCGCGATTAAGTAAGAGATTAAACGCGGACAAATCACTAACTTAACAAACTTATCGCAAAAGATATAATTTATAAAAAGGTTCGCGTAAGTTCGCATAGTTCGTATAAGTTCGCGATTGCAAGTTCGCGATTG
>QMNM01000254.1 GCA_003647765.1 Candidatus Cloacimonadota bacterium | reverse complement strand
CTTCCTAATTTTTTACTTATTTTACAATTAAATTTCGATATATGCGGTGTTGCCCTCAACATTGATACCTTTACCTATTCTATATGCTATATTTTCTTCTCTAAGAACTTGTGTTTCATTTCTACCAGTTGTAGGTCTATAAGAGTGATAAACAAAGTGGTCATCTCTAAAATCAATAGTAGTAATATAGAAAGTTCTTTCTTCAAGTGTTTTATTTTGATTACACCACAAAACATCATCTATCCATTTGATAGTATAGGTTTCAAAACCTTCACTATTTTTAATAGCTTCATACCAAGAATCTTCTAACTCTTTACCCTCTAATTTTACTTGCTCATTATCATCACCAGGTTCTTGACAATATTCCCATTGAGCCATTTGCCATTCAGATGTTTTAAGCACCACTTTATCACCTTGGTTGTATTGAGGTTTGAATGTTAAATACATTTCATCAGTTCGTTCGTCCTCTCCTAAATCCCTATATAAGCAATACATTAGAGGCTCATTATAATCTCTTATGGGAATATCTCTATTAGGTATCAATTCTAACTTTCCACTGATGTTGGCTCGGAGCTTTAGATACCCTTCTTTAAGTGGAGATGGGTTAATATATTCTTGGTAATTTTCCTCAGTTCTGTCTTTCCATTTAATATCATCATATTTTTTCCAGTGAGCTTGTTTTCCAGGGTCTAAAAACTCTGTCAATTCATCATTACAAGTTGAGAATACTTCTGAAGCAGGTTTGTTGTCCAATGAGATATACATTTCATATCCACCAAAAGCAATAATATTTCTCTTGAATGGAGAATAAGTAAAATCTACATTCGGTCTGTCAAGGACTCTAAATGGTATAGTATAATCTACATGGTCATAATTCATTTCAGCATCCATCTTAACTTCTTCTTCTCTATCATTAATACCTCTGATATTAGGAATATCGTTTGTAGGTTGTATCCACTCTTTATTCTCCCACTGCATTGGTAAAAAGTCTAAAGGGTATTTTCTAAATATATACTTGTTTAATTCTTCTAATCTACCATCAGTATTATTGAAAGGTATATTTTCTGCCTCATATTTATTTTCATCAAACCATTGCATCTGTATCATTGTTCTATTGTCAGAATTATCACTTTTAAGAGCAGAATATTTATGTGTTTGTATTTCTCTTATTTTTGTAATAAAAGGTGAATCATTATATGTTACATCTTCAACAAATACAACATTATCAATTTGATATGGCTTACAAATAAGTTCTGGATTACCAACTATAATATCTTTTTTATAAAAACTATTTTGGTCATAATCTCTATTAAATTTTATTTTCTTGTAAATCTTATCTTGGTAATGGAAAAGTAAATAAAAATCTCCCTTATCCCATATAATCCAATCTCTACCTTTTAGAGTATTATGTAGTGTAAGTTCAAATTTATCTTTTGGTAAATATATTTCTCCCTCACTAAGTTTATATCCGGTTCTAATTGGAGCAGTTCTTCCCAATCCTGTTGTATATAGTAAATCAGTTCCATAAATATCAGTGATAATAAAGGGTGTTTCTCCACCAAGTATAGCACCACCAATTTCAAAGATTACATCTGGTAAGTTTGATGCTGCTTTATGTATTTTTGTGAAGTTTTTGTATGTGACATCTACTGAATGTTTTGGTTTTCCATCTTTAACTTTTGATATTCTAAAGACATCTTCATCTTCATTCCAATTATTAGTAAGTAGTTTGGTTACTCTGATTTTATCAGAACCTTGTGTGAAGTCGTTATACGGGTTTCCGTTTAAGTCTATTTCGTATTTTTGCATAGTAATGCCTTATAAGTAATCGTGCCTCTATTCAGAGTGCAACAGGTCTATATTTTTTATTATACATTAAATTTGTTCTAATAACCTTTTTCCAAACTGAGGAAAGTTTTCAATTGAAATAAGATGTCCTTCGATAAAATGGTTGTATGAGTTATTTTTCTGTCTTTCCAATATGGATTTAATCTTATCAATATTAATAATTTTCATATCTTGGTTAGTTTCAATTTCATTGATGTCAATAAGTTGACCATCTGTTGTTTTGAATTTTGGAATATTTAATAGTGAATCACTTTGAAATAATAAAGTGATGAAGTCATCTAATAAGTGGTCTTTATTCACTGTTGAAATATATTGTGATTCAGTAAAAAAATCATTCATTACTTGTGGATTAATATATCCGTCTATAAGAGTAGGGTAATCACTTTCCTCTTGGTTTAGATTTTGACAATTTACCGTGTCCTGTTGCACAACTGCATTCTTGTCAAAACCAAATGGATAATTTAGACATGTATTTGGTCTTGTAATGGTGTCATATACCGAACATTTATTGTCACGGAGGTAATGGCAACCAACTAAAGGTACTAGAGAATAAAAGAACATCATTTTCTTTGTCTTGATATTGATTGCTGTTGGAAATAGTTTTACTATCGAATTAAAGTCATTTTGTGTAACTTCACCCATACTAAATAATTTACCATTACAACAATCCCTACAATCTCCACAGCCGTGAAAAAATCTGTTATCTATATTGTGTTTAATCATCTAAATCCTCCCAGATATTTTTATTTGGTCCATTAACCTCTGCAGAAAGAAAAAGGTCAGGATACTTATCAGAACATTCATCAAACTCCATATAATCATCTTGGTTGTCAAATGGAATTTCAAATGTTTCTTTGTCCTCATACTGATACTTAATAATATAAGCTTTATCTGTCAGTCCGATTATTTTATGGATTGCGAGTTTTTTACTCATCAATAGATATGTATAGTATACAATTCTATCTCCAATCTTGAATTTTGGCTTTACTTCTTGTAAGTAATTACACCACACATTTAATGAAGAGTTATGAAACCCTGTTTGGTAGAAGCTTTCTCCATATATGACCACATTAGTAGTGCCGGTGCCATAGTGTGGTATATAAGTAGAAATCATACAAATACCTCTGGAAATTTGTCAATATACACCTCTTGTATTTTGACCATAAGAGCTTCTTTACGAGTAGTATGACTTATCATATTTGAAGGGTGGTTTACCACTTTTAGATACAACTCTCTTACAGCTTGTGATTCTGTTTCTGCAAAATGAATATATTTACCGAGAATATCTTCAACTTTTAGTACTTTGATTGGTAATGAATAATCACCAATTGAAGCATATCTGTAAATATAACTCATATAAATTTCTCCGCATTTAATTTTATGTAGAGGTTGAAAGCCTCTTTGAAATGTTCCGTATTTTTATTTGCTTTGACAAGATAATCCAGACTATCTTGATGTTTCATTGCCCAATTTATAGCATTGCCTACAAACTTATATACTAAGTCAAATTTATTAGTTGAAATATGACTCCAATGGGAAATACTCGTGTATGGTTTCCCATTACT
>QMNM01000253.1 GCA_003647765.1 Candidatus Cloacimonadota bacterium | reverse complement strand
TAAACTTGTCATAATTAATCTCCTAAATTTACCACAGAGAACACATAAAGAATTTGCATCTCTGTGTCCTCTGTGGCTAATTATACATCTTACTTCATCAGCAACATCTTCTTGATTTCACTATACTTTTCAGTAGAGATTTTATAGAAGTAGATTCCACTGCCAACAGTATTATTACTATCATCTTTTCCATTCCAGATTACTGAATAATAACCAGCGGTTCTCTTCTCATTTACCAATGTCCTGACTTTCTGGCCAAGTATATTATACACAGCAATTTCTACTTTAGTATCTTCTGGAAGTTGATATTTAATTGTAGTTGTAGGATTAAATGGATTTGGATAGTTCTGGCTTAATTCATACACTTTTGGAATGTTCATTGTAGAATTAGAGAATGTAATATTGAGCGGATTTTCTGGATTGCCAATTGTAGCATCATTTTCAAATGTGATTGTCTCATTGCTTATCAAATCATTATCGGTTCTGAAATGTAATTCTGTGTCATTATGATTTCCAACAACTGTAAAATACCAAAATCCCTCTTCTAATTTGCCAATGGAACGGCAATTGCCATCATTATCAAACACTCCAACTTGCATTACGCTCTTTGGGTCTACGCCTTCAATATTTGCCATAACAACCATATTATATTCTGTTCCTGTCATCAATTGCCAATCATTCGGATTTGCAGTTGTATGTTTTTCAACTGTACATTTACCCATTTCATAGATAAGCACATCAGGTGCATTCATCATAAGTTTGTATCCAACACCAGGTTCCATTACGGTTAAATCTCCAATCCAAATTCCACTATAATATGTAGAGGACTGTGTCTGATTCTTAATCTGACTAGCATTATCTTCAATAGAGTTAAGTGCTATATCTATACTAACCGCAGATTGCGGATAATAAGCAATCCAATTCCAATTTGTCCCTAAATTGATAGGTGTTGTATAAGCAATAGGCATTCCTAACAATGAGAAGTCAGATGCATTGTTCATTTTCACAAGATAGCCCTCGCCATCAGTTATATTTGTCAAGTCGCCAACCCATATGCCTGAATAATATGTAGCAGATTGTGCTTGACTTTTGACTTGAGAAATATTGTTACCAAGAGAGCCAAACACACTGTTCAAAGAAGTGTCCTCTGGATGCACATTAAACGAAATCCAGTTCCAATTCGCTCCTAATGAGAACATCTGCTCTATCATTGTAGATGCTGTCAATTCAAATGGGTCAGTTGGACTACCAATAGTTGCATTATCCGCAAAAATGACTGTCTCTATACAATCATAAATAGTATCTGTTTCAGTTTCATATAATTTGAAACCTATAATTTCGCCATTGATATTACCAACTATAGTAAAATACCAGATTTCTACATCAGGTATCCATACTGCAACTGCTCTGCAATCATCAAAGCTACCTGGTCCAAACGCACCTGTCTGATTACTCCAACTTCCATCAATAAATTCACCATCTAATGTAATTGTTGCCATTACTACCATAGAATATTGAGTACCAGAAATTGGCGTCCAGTCAATTAGAGTAAAATCAATATCACTTGTGGTCTGGTTCTCCTCTACAACTACATCTTCAATTGTTATAACAGTATATCCTGGACTAAGTGAAGCAGTAACATTATAGGTGCCAGGAGTGATTGTAATTAAATAATCACCATTTGCATCAGGATTAACTGTAATGTCTCCAGCAGTTACTTCAACATCTTGTACATTTCCAGGTGGCATAGATGAGGTTGTTAATAAAGAAACATTGCCTTCAATAAAACCTGGTTGAACTGTATGAGCAGTTAATTGGAACGGATTAAAAGGATCACCAATTGTGATATTATCCTGAAATACAACTGTTTCTAAACAATCATAAACTTCATCAGTAAGAGTATCATAAATCTTGAAGCTTATTGTCTCTCCATTAGTATTCCCGACAACAGTGAAATACCAGAATTCTGTTGGTACTGATTGATATACTGCAATAGAGCGGCAGTCAGGAACTCCGCCAGGTCCAAATGCACCAGCCATATTATCTCCACTGTCATCAAATGGCACACCATCAAATAGAATCTCTGCTATCACAACCATAGAATATTGTGTGCCTGAAATTACCTGCCAATTAGGCGGGCCTGCAAACGCTATAGTGCTTATCAATAATATTAGCACCATAGGAATCCATTTTGCTTTCATTTCTCTTACCTCCATTCTTTTGATATTTCTTTTCTTTAGCCACAAAACATATAATTAAGTCAAGAAAAAAATAATGTCTATCCAATTTTTAACTATGAACAATGTTTATTATATGGGATAAAGCAATTATTCCCACTCTATATGTATTTTATTTATAGCCAAATTCATTTAATAGTTGTTCTTTTTTTCTCCAATTAGGTTTTACTTTTACCCATAAATGTAAAGATACTCTCTTTTGTACCAATCTATGAATTTCCTTCTCGGATAGATGGCGAATATAAGCAATCATCTTGCCTTTATTACCAATTACAATCTTTTTTTGAGAATCGGACTCTACATAGATATTAGCATATATTGTCGCCTTTTTATCAGTTTCCTTAAAATCTTCAATACTTACTGCAACTGCATAAGGAATCTCCTGTTTGAACAATTTGAAAATTACTTCCCTGATAATTTCTCCAGTAAAGAATCTCAAATTCTGGTCGCTTATATAATCTGCTGGATAATAAGGCATTCCATATGGAAGTAATTCCATAATCCTTCGCATCAATTCATCAATTCCAATATTATGTAATACTGATATAGGCAAAATATAGTCGTATTTAAATTTTGAAAGAATTTCAATAGAACTATCTATTTCATCCACTTGTTGTGCTAAATCAATCTTGTTTATGACTGCAATTTTAGGAATATCTTTTTTAATCAATATTTCACAGATTGTTTTGTCATATTCTGTTGGGAAATTAGTGAGTTCCGAAATAAATAGGATTAAATCAGTATCCAGCAAAGAATAGTCAATATATTTTCTCATCTTTTTTTGCAGTTTATATCGTGGCTCCAAAAATCCAGGCGTATCTAAAAAAACTATCTGTTTTTCATCGTCAGTAAGAATTCCTTTAATGTTCTGTCTGGTTGTCTGTGGCTTAGCCGTAACAATAGATAATTTCTCTCCTATCATCAGATTCATCAAACTGGATTTACCAACATTCGGCTTGCCAATAATAGTTAAAAACCCACTTTTGAAATGAGTATCTTTCGGCTTCATATTTAAAGATTCATAAAGATTTAAAGATTCATAAAGATTAAAAGATTCGTATTTCTTCGTGGCTAAAATCTTTTTGTGGTTTGCTATATAATTATTAAGCATTACCAATTTGACATATCTTGTAAATGAGCATTTCCATAAGAATTCTTTCGCTTGTACTGGTTGATT
>QMNM01000252.1 GCA_003647765.1 Candidatus Cloacimonadota bacterium | reverse complement strand
GAGCAACAGATCCAGAAAACCCTCCGTATGTTATCGCTCCAGCCGTTAATCCAACAGGAAGGTGGTTTTTAAGACCAATCGGCGATTCAGACATGGTTGATGGCTTTCATGCAAGCCAGAATCCATCTGCAAACATGATCCCCGTCCTTGATGGAAGTAGTGTTTTGAACTTACCTTTTACACAAGTTCCAATAAAGGTAAATGGGCAGGATTTGATGAGTAGGACTTTTTATGTGGATCAGGTGAATGGAGATGATAGTAATGATGGGTCTGAATCTGCTCCATTTAAGACATTACAGAAAGCAGTAAGTAGTGCTCCTGCTGGTGCGAGGGTTCATATCTACTTGAAATCTGATTATGAAGTTTTGGACAGTAGTGAGTCAGTCAACATCTATTCTAAGCATGTTTTTATTTATCTAAATGGTTATACTTTGAGAACAAGCATTAATTCAAGTGGGAGTTTTAACAGATTAAGGCTTGTATTTTCGAATAAAGCTTCATTACTAGTATTCTTTTTGACTGGAAATTCACAGATCATCATAGATGATGATGGTTATGATCCAGACAAGCCCTGGAGTGGTTATGCTCGGAAACTCATATGTTGTTCAGCTATGGAATATCCTTACAGACTTGGCAGGTCTCAGCTTTGTATATTGGCACTGCATATGAATACAGATGTCCCATTTTTGGTTATTAAGAAGGGTGTTCTGGTAGGTTTTGAAGGGGGTGAAGGTAACTTTGCTGTCAATGGTTTTGATGTTGGGATAGTGGCGTGGAATGGAGAGTCAAAGGCAGTTATTGATGATGCACTGATCTACATGCATGCTCCAGTAAACTTCCATTGGTATGTCCAGACTGTTGAAGATAGTAATGGGAATCCAGTTGATATCAAGGATAAGATAATTGGTATTGTTCGTGATACTAATGATGTCCCAAGAAACATTGTTTCTAATGTCATCCTCTAACAAACATCCTTTCGTGGAGGTTTAAACAAATGATAATTCGCATCATCAAACTTGGTAATACTATTTATGAAAACATTGAGCCATATTACATTGATGAAAATGGTAACAAAATCTGGAACATTCCAACTAACATCAATGAACTGAAACAAGCTTTGATTGACACAGTTAGATGGCAAGCTCATAAGAAGCTCTAAGAAACAGATTGGGTTGTTGTTAAGTGTATGGAAAAAGGACTTAATCCTGCTGAAGAATATCCAGATGTTGTTGAACAAAGACAGAAGATTAGGGATTGGTGTAATCAAAAGGAAGAGGAGATACAGAATGCAGGAACAATTGATGAGTTGCTGAAAATTGATGTAAAGATTCCTTATTAAAGGAAGTTAACATGCCAGTGGATGTTGACATTTACGGGCAGGATACATTTGGTCAGATAGCTTCCACAATATCACAGCTTCAACAACTCGTGGAAAAAGAAAAGGTAAGCTTTATACAGCCTGCGATTTTTTACCCCGAACAGGTGAAGGTTGGGGAAACTGTAACTTTCAGGGCAGAAGGCGGGAAATCTCCTTTTACAGGTTCAAAAATCGCCAAGTATGTATGGCTTTTTCCAGATGGGTCTCAGCAGGAAGGATCAGAAATAGAATGGACTCCTCAAAAAAGTGGAGAATTCAAATTTAAATGTCGTGCGGTAGATTCGTATGGTATAAGCTCAGACTGGGTGGAGTTTACTGTAAAGGTTACAGATAAGTCATCTCCTGTTATACAGAAGGTAAAAAAGTCAAAAAAGATAAAAGCTTTAAGAAGAGTGATTGATCTGAAGATTGAAGCATATGACCCAGAAGGAGAGGATCTGTCTTACAGTGTATCCTGTGATGTTGAAGGAAGCATAATCCAGCAAGATCAAAATGACTCAAGCAGGTTTTCAATAGAATTCCCAGAAGATGTAACATCTGGTGTTGCAAAGATACATGCAACTGTTTCAAATCCAGACGAGACGAGAAAAACCACAATCGTGATACCAGAGGTTGTGGAGGCTGTTTATGGAAAGACCTGCTGGATAAACACAGATGTTCATCCTGTCATCGTTGAGACGACAGAGAAGATCGTCGTAATTGCAAAAGAAAGAATTTCTTCATACCGATACCTTGCGTATGTTTTTAACAAAGCCCTTGAACTGCAGTTTATATTCTCAATACCTTCTTCCGCAGGTGATGTCCTTTTCAGGATTGAATCCCTGTTTAACCCTCAAATCTCGTATGAAACAGACACAGAGATACATCTTGTTCTTGCGGGAAGGTTTAAGCCAGATACTGAAGATTACTATTATCCTGCACTTGTAAAGCTGAGGCTTGCACTTAATGCAACAAAAACCCATGTGGCTCAGCAGATAACTGATGTAAAATCATCTGCTCCTTACCTTTTTGGTTCTCTTTGCAAAATGGATTCGGCGGAAAACTTTTATTTTGCTGGATTTGATGAAATGAGAGATACTATCGTGAAAACAGACTCTTCTCTTTCATTTGTATCAGGTCTATCATTTGCGGGAGATAACCTGAAAATATACGACCTGCTTGAGTATCAGGATAATTTATTTGCTGTATGCCGTAATGACGATGACAACCCTGTGATCGTAAAACTTGATACAGATCTGAATGTTCTAAAAGCTGTAAAAATCCCTAATCATTCCCAATGGTTATCATCAACAATTGACAACGGAATTATCTACATCTTCTATGTTGTTGAAACCGTTGATGGGGATGTATCCAAGATAGCTGTATTTGATGAGAACCTGAACCTCACGCAGGTGAAACAACTTATTCCAGCTGATTACACAGGACACGGACATTTAAGGATTGTAAAGGATTACATAATTGCAGGGGATTTTGTCGTGAGAAAAGATTTTGAAACCGCTTTCAGAAAATCTGCATCAGACATATACTTTAGTGGCGTATCTGGAGACGGAGACCTTATTCTTTTCAGGGCTTCACAGGGAGACGGATATTCAGTAGGGTTCATAACAGACAAGTGTTTTGAAGAAGGGCTTTATACAGCACCAACTCCATACGGAATGCTTTACATACAGTTTGACCCTGCAATGGTTATTGACTCTGATCTGAGTCCTGAGGAAATAAGCCTTTCTCCTTCTTCTGTTTCACTTACAACTTCCTCAATCGCAATGGATTTTTACACAAAATCAACACAAGATTTATCGTATGTAGAGTTCAAGAAATGGATATAATTGAGAAAGTAGAACAGAGGTTATCGCTTTACGCCAGCAAACCCACTGTTCTTTCAAGAAAATCTATTCTTTCTCAGTTTTTTCTCCATGCGGGAGAAAAGGAAGATTACACGGAAGATGATGCAATCTCCTTCCTGAGCTGGGCAAAGAATCACTACAAAGGCACTTCCATAAACCATGTGTATGCCAGCCTCAGGTGGTTTTACAGACAGGTTC
>QMNM01000251.1 GCA_003647765.1 Candidatus Cloacimonadota bacterium | reverse complement strand
AGATTGTCAATGTTTGTTCTTTGTTGATTATAACTTTAACCGACAAATGGATGAAGGGGAAAACATTGGTGAAGAGACATTCTCAATTGCATCAGGAGTAATAGACAGTTTCACAATCCAATTTGACACTTCTGAAAAATGTTATTATCTATTTGGATTTAGTGTGTCCAACGCAGATGATATAAACAATCAGAATAACATTGTTTTCATATCTTATAATAGTCCTGTAAATTATCCGATTGCTATTAGTGAGATAATGTTTGCACCTGAGGGTGATAATCCAGAGTGGTTAGAGATTTATCAGAATTTTGACCATAGCGTCAATCTAAATGGTTGGCAGATTGCAGATGCAGGTGATACTTTGGTTTTAAGTTATGATGTTGTATTCTCACCTGGAGAGTATTTAATATTAGTATCATCTGAGAATGATTCATCAGATTTTATTGCACAATATCCGCAAGTAGATTGTAAAATCATAATTGGTTTGCCCACATTGAATAATGATGAGGACAAACTGATTTTGTTTGATAATTTTCACACAATTATAGACAGTGTATATTACAAGTCAGATTGGGGAGAGGACATTCATAATTCTTTGGAACGGGTGAATATGAATGTTAATAGCAACTTGCCAAGTAATTGGGAAAGCAGTTTGAAAGGTGCAACTCCAGGAGAAGTGAACAGCATTTATGTAGATAAACTACCTAAAAATGTATCATTGTATATTATACCTAATCCAATTTCATTGCGTAATAAAACCAGTGTATTGATTAGTTACGATTTGCCAGAAGTTCTATCAGAGGTAAATATCAGAATTTTTGATATAAAAGGACGGTTAATAAAAAAGATAGTTGACCAATGTTGGTTTGCTTCGCAAGGTGAAATTACTTGGAATTGCCGAAATGAAGATAATATAATTGTGCCAACAGGTATTTACATAGTTCAATTAGAAGCAGTAGGCAAAGCAAGTCGTAAGGTATATAAGAAGGTAAAGACAATGGTAATTGGAGAAAAGTAGGATAAATGGTATGAAACTGATAAAAATTTGGATTAAGTTAAGAACTTAGGACTTTCGCAAATTAAGTATAAATGAATGTTGAAATTTTTAATTGTTGAATTAACTAATCACCGATATTGCAAGTGTGTAAATACTGACAATTATTTTTATCAAAACGAGTTTGGAAGGTCATTCTACTTGCAATGTTCATGGTAATTTTATCAAGATAAAATTATTAAACACAAATTCCAAAATCAGCATTAACAATGAGCCGTATAAAAAATAATAAAACAAATCATAATATTCAAAATAGATTTTACTTTCAATTTCAGTCCTTTCCAAGTTATCAATCTCTGTCAGGATTTTGTGTAATTCTTCTGTATTCTGAGCTCTATACGCTCTTTTTGTGCCAGTTATCTGAGCAATCTTATTAAGTGTATCCATATCAATATCAACTTTTTGTTTAACATATTGAGTGCCATAAATTGGATGATGTATAGGAAATTGAGCATACCCTTTTTTGCCAATGCCAATAGTGTAAATTTTAATGCCGAGCTCCTTTGCTAATTCTGCGGATGTAATTGGTTCAATCTCACCTGAATTATTGCGTCCATCAGTAAGAAGAAGAATAACTTTGCTCTTTGCTTTTGAGTGCTTTAATCTGTTTATTGATGTCGCAATGCCCATTCCAATTGCAGTGCCGTCTTCTACCATACCTGTATCTATTCTTTCAAGAAAAGTCAGTAATATATTGTAATCAACAGTAAGTGGACATTGAGTATAACTTTTACCACCAAAGATAACTAATCCAATTCTGTCATTAGTACGCATAGAAATAAATTTTTTCGCCTCTTCCTTTGCAACATATAAGCGATTATTCGGTTGAAAATCAATAGCATTCATACTTGTGGATACATCAATTGCCAAAATAATATCAACACCTTTGGTTTTAATTAAACTATGCTGTTCTGGAATAGTTGGTCTTGCCAGAGCAAAAATTATCAGAAGTATCGCAAGAAACCGAAAAATATACCGAACATAATACATAATACGATGAGAAATATTGGAAACATGTTTCAATAATGATATGTCCGAATAAAGTAAGGTATCAATTTTGTGTTTTTTTATGAGTAATTCATACAAAATTAAGATAGGTATAATAAACAAAAGCCAGAACCATTGAGGATTACGAAATACCATAAATTTTTCTTCCTATATAAATCTTACTAAAAATTTTACCACAGAGAACCAAAGATACAGAATTTTTTTACTATGAGAAAAATAATCTTGGTATATTGGAAACAAGATGCATTAAAGCACAATTCATAGAATTCCTGCTTTTATCAAGTCATGCAGATGTAACATTGCATAAGGATTGTTATTTTTATCTGCTACTGGTAACATTGTAATAGAGTATTTTTCCATTAAATTAAGGGCTTCTACACCTAACATTTCTGCGGAAATGGATTTGGGATTTTTAGTCATCACTTTTGAAACTTCCATCTGAAGAGGATTTTTATATTTTTGAAATATGCGTCGCAAATCACCATCAGTAATAATACCGACTAATCTTTTTTTATTATCAATAATGCTTACACAACCTAATCTTTTGCTACTCATCTCTAAAATTGCATCTTTAAGAATATGATTTATAGAAATAACAGGATTTTGTTCGCCAGTATGCATTACATCTTTTACTTTAAGTAATAATTTTTTACCAATAGTTCCACCAGGATGATAAATAGCAAAGTCATGAGGTTTGAAACTTTTCTTTTCCAATAAAGCGACTGCTAATGCATTGCCAGTTGCTAATGCAGTTGTAGTACTTGCAGTAGGTACAATACCATAAGGTTCATATTCTTTTCTAACTCCGATATTTAACACTACATCACTATTTTGAGCAAGTATTGATTTATCGTTTCCTGTTAATGATATTATTTTCAATTTTAATCTTTTAAAGTAAGGGATAATAGATACTATTTCATCAGTTGTACCGCTATAAGAAACAATGAGAGCAATATCACCTTTTGATACCATTCCTAAATCGCCGTGAACACCTTCGGCAGGATGTAAATATATGGCTGTTGTACCTGTACTTGCAAATGTTCCTGCTAGCTTTCGTGCTATAATTCCTGTTTTGCCCATTCCAGTTACTACTATTTTGCCTTTACATTGAAATAATAAATCAATTGCTTTTTCTACATTATCGTCTATTTTATCAGTTAATTCCATAATTGCTTTTGCTTCATTTTGTAAAACATTAATAAAAATTTTCTTTATATCCATAATCACATTTAATAAATGAATTTATTAGTTGATTCTAATTCAGTAATTCAATTTATAATAGCACTTTACTGCTAAATTCAAGGAAACTAATATTTGATAGCTTATCAAACTCAACCTTATCATCACTATATTTTTCTTTAATTTGATT
>QMNM01000250.1 GCA_003647765.1 Candidatus Cloacimonadota bacterium | reverse complement strand
CATCACTTTTTTTGTCTACACCTTTTATCAATTACACTCGCATTATCAGGTATTTTAAAAGAGAATATATCATCACTAATCTTTACATCTTTTTCTATATTTTTAAATACAAATTTTACACTATTATCCTGCTCATCATAATACTGAATAGCTCCCAATAAATAAGAAGTTTTATCAATCGTTAATATTAACTTTGCAAATTCAAAGTCAATTGGAGGATTGTTACATAATGCACTATCACTTGGCACAATAGTGTAGATATAGTCGGAATCATTTTCAGATTTGTCTATTATTTCTGAATACTTCAAATAGTTATTAACTAATTTATCTGGTGATAACAGATTCTGAATAGGAAAAGAATCCATTATTACTACCTGATTTGTTTCTGGGAAGTAAATAGTAGTTTTATCAATTTCCACAAGCAATAATTGAGCTTTTGGCTCTGAGTATTCCAACTTAATCTTATTATCTTTCTTTTTTATCCATAAAATTCCAGAAGATATCTTGCTTATATCTGGTTCTGCCCAGTAATTTTCCTGAACAAAGTCTGCTTTGATACTTTTCAAATCTTCATAAGTGCTGACAACTTTACCAAAAACATCTGGAAATACTAAATTTGGAAGTAATATTACGAAATAAATGACACTTAAAATTTTTCCCATTATAAAGCCAAAGCCACGAATTCACGAATTAAAATGTTTATTCTTATTCATAAGATCAAAACAATCTAAATATTTTCAATATACAATAAGCGACAAATAATATACTTAAAACTATACTAATTAAAACCAATTTCTGAGCGAAATCAATAATCTCCTTATGCTTATCTTTTTCTCTCCTACCATAATGTTTCTTCTTTTTTATTTCTAAAATTGCATATTCATCTCTATTCAACCATTCCACTTCATTATTATTGTTAAGAAAAGGTGTTAGTCCTTGCAGTTTCTTTAATTGATATGTTTCTAAATCTATATTATATTTGCCTATATCATTGTGATGTATTTTTTTTAAAACTTTATCCTCTTGTATTTGCATCTTATTGAATTTCCATTAGTTCAATCAGTTTTTATGAGTTAAGACAAAACTCATCGTAAAATTTTTGACCTCTTGTTAGCCACAAAATTACACGAAAAAACACAAAAAATTATCAGACATTGAGAAGTCATCTTACCTCTTGTCTTCTTGAACTCTTGTCTTCTTGTTAGCCACGAAGAACCCCAATTAAATATGAAAAAATTTAACGGGGCAAGCACGAAGAAATTCCTACTGAAATATTCCTATTTGGCAACATCAGCGTTCTCTTCTTGTTTTCTTGAACTCTTGTTATCTTGTCTTCTTGTTTTGGAATGCAATTTATAGATATTTAGCAGCTAATTCAGCCAATTCAGATCGTTCTCCTTTTACCAAAGTTATATGGCCAGCAATTTCTTCCTGTTTGAATTTTTCAGCTACAATGCTCAATCCATTAGTTTCTGAGTCAAGGTATGGAATATCTATTTGATAAGGGTCGCCAGTAAGTACAATTTTTGTATTTTCACCTGCTCTTGTAATAATTGTTTTCATTTCGTGTGGAGTAAGGTTCTGTGCCTCGTCAATAATCATAAATTGTGCTGGTAAAGAGCGTCCACGAATATAAGTAAGTGGCTCTAATTCAATAAAACCATAAGACAGGAAATCCTCTAATGATGGCCTCTTTTTTAAGCGAATTCCATTTCCTTTGGCTTTCTCAACCTTTTCCTGATGATGACTCATTAGTAAAATGTCCATATTGTCATAAATGGGCTGCATCCAAGGATTGAACTTTTCCTGCTTTGTCCCAGGAAGATATCCTATGTCCTTTCCTAATGGGAAAATAGGACGACTAATAACTAAACGATTGTATTTCTCTTCTTGTATCACCTTTTGCAATCCAGCTGCTAATGCTAAAAGTGTCTTTCCAGTTCCAGCTATTCCTACCAAAGAAACTATCTTGATGTTATCATCTAATAGTAATTCAAAAGAAATTGTCTGTTCTATATTACGCGGTAAAATTCCCCATACTGGCTTGCCTTTGTAATATTGCAATGGATATATCCTGTCAGATTTTTTACTATAACGAGCAATTACTTCTTTGCCTATGTCTGCTGATTTAAGAATCAAAAATTGATGAGGAAATTTCAATCCGAACTCATTCTCCAATATTCCATTAGATAATAATTCATCAATCTTGTTTTGAGATACTGTGATGCTTTGTTCACCAGTGTATAATTCCTGAAAATTTACCTTGTCCATTTCAAAATTTTCTGACCTCAAGCCAACAGCATTAGCTTTGATACGAACATTTGCATCTTTTGAAACGAGAATAATCTCCTTATCAGGATTTTCCTTTTTAAAGTATAATGCTGTGCCAATAATTAAATTGTCATTCTCATCCATTATCAAAACATCATTTAATCCTTCTGTAATCTTATGACTTACTGATACTTGTAAAGTGCCTAAATTTTCCCCAACTTCTTTCAGAGATACACCTTTAGATAATGACTTACCTCGCCCTAATTCATCTAAATATCTACTTACTTGTCTGGCATTACGACTTTTCTCATCCAATCCTTTTTTAAAATTATCTATCTCTTCAATAACAGTAATTGGAATGACAATATGTGCATCCTCAAAAGAAAATATAGAGCGTGGATTGTGAATAAGAACATTCGTGTCTAAAACAATTATTTTGTCCTTCATTTCATTCATTATGTTCTCCAAAAATAAAATATTTTACAAAGCAAAAAACATTCTTATTGTTTTTGAAATTGTAAGGAATAACTAAGCAAATCATTTGTAAGGAAGCCTCCGTATATAATTTCCTAATCAAATAGAAAATATGATAAATTGGAGGCTATAATATATTATTATTTATTCACCAATAAATGCTTCATATTCTTCAGCATCCATTAAATCATCAATTTCATTGCTATCACTAATTTTAATTTTTGCAATCCATGCTTCGTCATAAGGCGAGGAATTAATTAGGTCCGGCGCATCTTCTAATTTTTCGTTCACTCCTACAATTATTCCATTTAAAGGAGCATTAACATCAGCCACAGCTTTTACAGCTTCAACAGAAGCCATTGAATCACCTTTGGTTACTTCATCACCTTCCTCAGGTAAATCTACAAATACAATATCGCCAAGTTGTTTTTGAGCATAATCTGTAATACCTACAATAGCGATATTTCCCCTTATATTTACCCATTCGTGAGTTTCAGTGTATTTTAATCCTTTTTGAACCATGTTTCCTCCTTCTATCTTTCTCCAAAATCTTTCTTATTTTTTGACACTCATTCATATTGACAGAACACATTACTCAATCGCGAACTTGCAGACGCGAACTTATACAAACTATGCAAACTTACGCGAACCTTTTTATAAATTAAATCTTTTGCGATGAGTTTGTTGAGTTAGCGAT
>QMNM01000249.1 GCA_003647765.1 Candidatus Cloacimonadota bacterium | reverse complement strand
TATTTCCATAGCTACGGCTATGCAAATAATTTTTGCCTTCTAATAGGAAAATATATTCCAATTTATTTATAGCGTATTTTGATACCAAATTGGTATAAATTATATTTAGGCAAGATTTGACAATTAATAATTTATATATACAACTATGAACATAAAATCCTACACAACTCTCCTAGAAATAGCAGGCGAAGGAGGTTCAATAACAATTAATAAGAAACTATTTGGAAATCAGTATAAATATTGGTTTACAACCAATGAAGCAGCTATGGCTGATTTATTAAGTGCTGAAGACTTGGAAGGACTAAAGCTTCATTCTAAATCTGCTATTGTAGATTCTTTTGAAGAAGCTTTTACCATAGCGAAAAAGAAATATCCAATCTTTAAGTTGCATCTTATATATATTGATGATGAAGTAAAGGAGTTTGTAGTAAAGGGTTTTAGTGAATATAAAGATATGAAATCAAATGCATTTGGTGGTCGAAGTTGGAGAGTGCTTTTAGGCTTTGAGCCAAACGATAGAAAATAAATACCAATGTGGTTCAATAATCTAACAGACTTCAAAGAAGAAAGCCATAAACAAGTACAAAGCAATATTACCATTGAAGATGGTGTAATGACCTCTTTAGTTAATGGTAAGTCGTATAGCTGTGGTAGATTGGAGATTCCAACATTGGGAGAACTGCGGGAACAATATTCAGCGTTAAATATTCCAAAAGAGAAACTAAAAATAAGCGAAGTAATAGGTGATATAAAAGCTTTTTATAACGACAAAGCAAATGCAGGAGCAATGTTTCAGGTGGCTTCACAGTTTAATTTGCTAGAGATGGTTAATCCATATAGAACACCAGAAGAAGGCGTTGATATATATGAGTATGATGCCACTCAAGGACCAGCTTCTGCTATGTCCTGTGGAGCAGGAACTATCTATCGTAATTATTTTGTAAATGTAAATAGTAGAATAGGGCAGACCTCTGATAATCAGGTTGACTGCTTGAAAGATATTGGTGATGCACTTGGTAATACAAACAATAAACTTTGGGAAATGTCCAATGGTTATACTTTACTTTCTGAGGAAGGACTTAAAGAAATAAACAAAACTCTTATCAATATGAACATAGAGCAATACAATGCTTTAAAATCAAAGTTAAGAGTAGGAATACAATGGAATACAGAAGTAACATTGAATAATAGAAAAGATATAGTAAATCAAGTTTATTGTTCAGCACTTCCTGTTACATATTTAAGAATAGAAGATAGTTTATGGGAGAAGTTTGCAAGATTAATACTAGAAGCAACCTACGAAGCAACATTTTATGCTGCCTTAATCAACTACCAGAAAACAGGAAATAATAAGCTCTTTCTAACATTAGTAGGAGGTGGAGCTTTTGGTAATAAAATGGAATGGATAATTAATGCAATAATGAATTCATTAAACAAATTTAGAAATACTCCATTGGATGTTAGGGTTGTGAGTTATGGTGGTTCGAAGTGGGAGGTAAGTGAGTTGGTTTCTCCTGTTAATTAATGTGTTTACTAACGGAGCTAGTAAGCTTGTTGTTAGTGATTTAGATGATTAATTAAATTAAGACTAAAATATTACTAACGGAGCTGCTAATATTATATACAATTTATAAGTTATGGGAGCAAGACATAAATTCAAATGTAACAAATGTGATTATTATGCTCAAATTTCAGGTAAACCTGATTTTGGAATGAGAGTAAAAACGAATACTTATATATGTACAAAATGTAAAGAAGTTGTAGATGTTGGAATTGGATATACTACTGGCAGAAAAGTTAAAGAAAAATATATTGGAAAATGCCCAATATGTAATTCTGATAAGCATTTAGTAGAATGGGATAATAAAAAGCGACCATGCCCCAAATGTGATGGAATATTAGAAAAAACAGATGGATATACCATTCTTTGGGATTAAGTTTGAAGCTATTCAATTCTAAACAAGGTCTAAATAAGCTAAGTTTAAGTAGGTTGTGATTTCGTATTGGTAAAGTTTGTATATTTATGCAGTGAAAATAAATGATTCATATATGGCTAATTTAGTTGGATATGATGAAGAAAGTGAATATATAATATAGTTGTGTGCAAGCTAAGGTTTATCAAAGCACATTAAGCATAAGGAAAGAATAAAATATGAGTAAAGAAAAAATATCCATACGTTTTTTTGACGACAGAGAAGTCCGAGCAATATGGGACGAAGGAAACTCAAAATGGTGGTTTTCTGTATTGGATATTGTTGCTGTGCTGACTGACCAAGATGATTATAATAAAACTCGCAACTATTGGAAATATCTAAAAGCCAAGTTGAAAAAAGAAAACAGTCAAGTGGTTAGTGCCACTA
Source organism: Candidatus Cloacimonadota bacterium (assembly GCA_003647765.1). GTDB lineage: Bacteria > Cloacimonadota > Cloacimonadia > JGIOTU-2 > B8-G9 > B8-G9. The sequence goes on along the minus strand of QMNM01000249.1, from coordinate 1,083 downwards.
CCCAGTTGAAAATTCTTGCTCCTGATGGGAAAAAGCGTTTGTCTGATATGTTGGATTATAATGGGATTATTGCGTTAGGTAAAGAATTTCCAAGTAAAAAAGCAAATAGGTTTATAGAATGGTTCACTTACAGTGAAAATAGCATAGACGGAAAAAGTAAAACAAAAGCATATGCTTTGTTTGAAAGTTCATTTATTGATAGTATTGAAGTTGGAACAACGAAAGGATTACAACAAATTCATGCTTATTTATTTGGCGGATTATATGATTTTGCAGGACAAATTAGACAAAAAAACATATCAAAAGGTGGTTTTCAATTTGCTGTATCACGCTTTCTCGGCGATACATTAAAACAAATAGAAGCAATGCCTGAAACTACATTTGACGATATTATAGATAAATATGTAGAAATGAATATTGCACATCCTTTTATGGAAGGTAATGGACGAAGCACTCGTATATGGTTGGATTTAATATTAAAAAAGCGTCTGAGAACATGTGTTGATTGGAGCAAAATAAGCAAAAAAGATTATATGGATGTGATGAAACAAAGTCCAATAAACAGTAATCCATTGAAAAATTTATTGAAAAGTGCATTAACCGATAAAATAAATGACAGGGAAACATTTATGAAAGGTATTGATTATTCATATTATTATGAAGAAAATGAGTGAAATAAAAACTATAAGGATAAAATGCCAGCACACAATAAAAAATATAGTGCATGCCGCAATTAGTTGTAAATATGAAATATTGGAAAGGTCAGGAGATGTGGGAGCAGGAACAACTTATAAATTGATTGGCTCATAATTGGCTCAATTGGCTCATAAATGATTCAATATAGACTCTAATATGATTTATTCGCCCCACCCCTTCGCATTCAAGCACATTGTCTGGTCGCGCAATGCCATCACACGACCAAAACCAGCCAAAGAGCTTGCCTGCCCTGACACACGGATTGACCGAAGATAAAGCACGAAATAGAAAACAAAGAAAACAACAACAACTATTTTGATAATCACTCAAAAAGGCTTATTTTTGGTTAAAATTTAGCAAAATGAAGATTATTAACGAAATAAGCGG
>QMNM01000248.1 GCA_003647765.1 Candidatus Cloacimonadota bacterium | reverse complement strand
AGTTCTGATGGTAAATGATTTATTAAATTTATACAAGACTACCAATTATTCTTTGTGCCTTTTGTGCCTCTGTGTCTCTGTGGTGAATTGCTAGTATCACTCTTTACAGACTTGTGGCTAAAGGTAAGGATATGGTCGGGGCGAGAGGATTTGAACCTCCGACCTCATGACCCCCAGTCATGCACGCTAAACCGGACTGCGCTACGCCCCGATAAACTAATAAAAATTTATTATTACAATCCCTTACCAAATTTTTGACGAACCCAACAAAATAACTCAGGTTGTTACTCACCTAATAATTAAATCCACTTCCCGATATAAATTCTCTAATTATGGAATTCCTTGGTATCTCTTCTTCTGGAATATCTTTAAAATATGAAAGTAGCCGTATCAATCGTTGTGCTTCGCTATATTCTGACACGCTATTATCAATCTCTTTCAATAATGGAATAGCATATCTTCTTAACACGCCTAATTCATACACTAATACAGAATTGAACATTACATCTACTTCTTCCTGGAATGGAAAGACATATTTTTCTTCACCTTTGCGAACTGATTCCCAGCGTCTAATAGTATCTAATGTAGAATGAGCCCGAAACTGACTATCACGAACAATGCGTCGTATAATACGATTATCATTAGTTGCTATTCTATTATGGTCGTCTATATTTAGATGAGTTAATGCTGATACATAAATTTTGAATTTATTTTCTCTATCAATTTCTGATGTTAATTCATCATTTAATCCGTGTATTCCTTCAATAAGAATCACCTGGTCAGGACTGATTTTTAGATATTGTCCTTTTTTCTCTCGTTTTCCTTTTGTAAAGCTGAACTTCGGGATTTCTACTTCTTTTCCTGCAAATAGATCTATTAGATTTTGATTTACTAACTCAATATCAATAGCGTGTAAATCTTCAAAATTATGTTCTCCATTTTCGTCAAGTGGTGTTTTATCTCTATCCACAAAATAATCATCTAAGGAAATAGATACTGGATGCATTCCATTTACTTTTAAGTGGATTGACAATCTCTTGGCAAAAGTTGTCTTTCCAGAAGCAGAAGGACCGGAAATAAGTATAAGTTTAATCCTCTTTTTTAGACCTTCAATTTTATCAGCAATATAAACAATTTTTTTTTCGTGTAAGGCCTCTGCTACTCTTATCATCTCTGTAATTTTAAAATCTCTGACCTTCTCATTTATTGCAGAAACAGAATCTATATTAAGAATTTGTCCCCATCTTTCATATTCATTGAAAATATTAAAAAGATGAACTTGATTTACAAATGGCGGAATCTCTCCAGGAGTTCTAAAATCTGGATATCTAAGTATAACTCCAGGTGGATAATATCGTAATTCAAATTTCTTCAAATATCCTGTAGAAGGAACTAATAACTCATTGTAATAATCATAATAAATATCGTTTTTATAGATAGTGATGTTATCATCTGACAGGAATTCTAACAATCTTACTTTATCAAGTTGATTATTTCTCTTAAAAATTCTTATCGCACCTGTTTTTCTTATATTGATTATTTCAAATTCAGAATCCTGTTCAATAATTTTCTTCATTCGTTCGGAAATCTTTTCAGCATCATGTGCTGTTAGAAGGAATCTGGAATAAATCTCTCCATATAGTCCGTTTGAAAGAGAATGTTTAATAACTATCTTTGCATTGTCATACAATTCCTTAACAGCTCTCACTAATACGAATGATAAAGAATAGCTATAAATACGCACTCCTTCCGGAGAGCTTAAATCAACAAATGAAAGCTTGCAATCTTCAAAAATACTAGTTTTAAGATTTTTTAGTTCATTATTAATTTTTGCGGCTACAATTATAGTATCCGAGCTAATTTTTTCTTTTTCAATTACTTGTAAAGGTGTAATACCTTTGTAGTAAAACTTATCTTCAATCTCTAAGTTTTGTGCGAAACTAATTTTGACTCTATTATTATCTTGCATAATACACCCAATTCTATTAAAGAAATTCAAATCCTATTTCAAAGTTTCCAATCCGTGGCTTGGAAATGATAATAGGTTTACTGATATTTACTTATGAGTACACGCTAAAAATTTTTGAACACCCTTGCCAATGAAAATCCAGGTGCTTTGATTTCCAATGCTAATTCCCAATTTTTTACAGCAGTTTTGTAACCAAAAGAATCAGCATATATCATTAACAGTTTCATAATTTATTATTCCTTCCGAATATTTTCTCTGTGTCTCTGTGGCAACGAAGTATGGCGGAGAGAGTGGGATTCGAACCCACGTCCACTAAGTTTTGCGGAAACGATTTTCGAGACCGTCACAATCAACCACTCTGTCATCTCTCCGCTATTATTTATAATTATTCAGCGAAAGACACGAAATATATCAGAACTTTTTCATACCTACCGAAATACATTTAGTAGGACATACTTTTACACATTCCATACAACGGATACATTCTGGAGAATCTGGCTCTTCATAAATTTTTATATCTGTTGGGCAGACGGACTGACATCTATTGCATTTAACACACTTATCAATATCAAGCTTCATTTGTATCATACTTACTTTATTTGCAGCACCTAACATTGCCCCAAGTGGACATATATATTTACAAAAAAACCGATTATTAAAAATAACTGCAATAACAATAAAAGCCAAAATAGACATTTTCGCTACAAATTGCAATCCGAGTAAATTTTTAAATTCAGGATGTAAAAGGACTTGAGGAATACCTGCACCTAATGCTCCAGATGGACATATCTTACAAAAATAAGTTACAGAATAGCCAGATTTATCAACCCAAAAAATCGGTAAGAGTACGACTGGAATGAGTAAAAATAAATACTTTCCATAACGAAGCCATTCAGGAGGCCTTATATGAGGAAGTGGTATTTTATTTATAAGCTCTTGCACAAAACCAAAAGGACAAGCCCAACCACAAGTCATTCGTCCTATAAAAAATCCGACAAGTAAAATCATTCCAATTGTTAAAAAACTAAAACTATTTACAACTAAAAAATGCTGAATTGTGCCAATTGGACAGGCGAAAGTCGCTGTTGGATTAGCATAACAATTTAGCACTGGAACTGGTATATGCTTAAATATGTCAGAAAAGAAATAAGCATTAAATATAAAAAGGAAAAAGATTAGGAACACTAGCCGTTTTAGAGAAATTTTATTTATTTTCACAAATACTCCTGAAGAATTTTGGCATCTTTTATAGTTAGTTATAGTTACACAAATGTTTATTCAATTATAGAAAAGGAGAGACATCTCCAATAAAGGAAAAACTCTATTGTCTTATGTTGACTTAAGTTGAGATTATAATAGATAAATTAAGGAAAATAGCGATAAAACTCTCTTCTATGTAAAACACGCATTAGTTCAACAGTGTTATTATGGATTTCTATTCCAACCCGATATTTTCCGATACGAATACAATAACGTTTT
>QMNM01000247.1 GCA_003647765.1 Candidatus Cloacimonadota bacterium | reverse complement strand
GTTAATGTTTTCAACATAAGTTCCAGGTTGCACAAGAACAGTATCGCCAATATTTGCGGCATCAATTCCTGCCTGTATAGTAGGTTGGTCAGCAGGGACATTAATCACATCTGCCATAGCAAAACTGCTAAAAAGCAGAACAAACAAAGCCGATAAGATAATTGTTTTTTTCATTGTTTTATTCCTTTCAAAATTTATTTAGTGTCAATTCCATTTTTGAAATGTTCTTTGTCAAGTTTTTTATCGGAAGATAGTTTTACTTTGTCAAGTTACAAAAGTGCGAGTGGGTACCTATACGCTAAGTCAAAAAAAGCGTTCTAATATTATTAAAGCCACGAATTCACAAATTAAAATATTTACTTTTTACTAAATAACGCTTTAGCATTCTTTATTTGTCTCAGCCTCGGTGTTTACACCGTGGCAAGCTTCTTGGCTATGAAAATGTCAATCTTTATACACAATCTTTATAATATGGTTTAATTCTACATTTTTAAGAGTTATTATTTTTCCATTAAGATAAGAAACAAATATATCAACTTTATCAGCTTTTGGAAATCCAAAATACAATGTTTGGCTATGCTGATTAGTAGTGCCTTTACCACCTTGCACTTCTCTTATCTGTTTCATTCCATTTTGGACAACTTCTACTCTTGTCCCGATAATTGGTGTCTTGCCATTTTTATCTAATATTCTTATTTCTAACCAATTTTTTACATTTGTATCATTACGAAATAATCGCACTCCTTGCCCACTGCATACTAATAAATCTAGATCCCCATCATTATCAAAGTCCGAATATGCGGCACCCCAACAGTTAAAAGCACGCACTCCAGCCAAGAAAGTAATATCAGTGAAGCTCTTATTTTTATTATTCAGGTATAGATAAGTTCTGCGATTAGGGTAAACAGAAGTAATGAATAAATCAAGATAGCCATCGCCATTAACATCGCCCCAAGATGGGTCACTATGGCATTCATCATAAGTAATGCCAGCTGATTCTCGTATGTCAGAAAAACATTGTTCAGGCATAAGATTTTCTAATAATTGCAGTTTATCGGAAAATTTAATATAGCGCGGATGAGCAAGATTAGCAGAGACCAAATCTAAATCACCATCATTGTCAAAATCACCCCATTCTGAGCCAATAGTATGGCCAAACCAACCATCCACATAATTCCCTTCAACACCTGTTTCTGGTGCGACATTAAGAAAAGTTCCATTTCCTTGATTTTGCCAGAGAAAATTTCTATCTAAACGATAATTAGATACAAAAATATCTAAATCGCCGTCATTATCATAATCACCACAATTGACACCTCTTCCTGCTTGATTTTCTTTATAAGGTGGAATTATTCCAGCTGAAATTGTAACATCTGTAAATGTCCTATCTCCATTATTATGGAACAGAAAATCTGGCTCACTGTCCAAAATTTGCCATCTTTCGTAATTCGCAATATATAGGTCAGGATATAAATCACCATCAATATCACACCAGGCTGCTCCTTCGGTCTGTAATGTATCTGCCAAAGCAGTTCGGTCTGTAATATCAACAAAAGTTCCATCGCCATTATTTAGCCACAATCTATCCTCTTTTTGTATAGATGAAGATGTAGCAAAAAAATCCAGCCAGCCATCACGGTCAATATCAGCCCAGATTCCGCCATTTGTTTTACCTTTTATACCTGCTGACTCGGTTACTTCTGTAAATGTGCAATTTCCATTATTTTTCAGCAATACATTGCCATTAACTAGAATGTCATCATAACCATCATTATTATAATCACCCCAGGCAATACGACGCTGTTTGTATGAAGAAAGTCCAGCAGATTTTGTAATATCGGTAAATTTCGGTTCTTTAAATTCATCCCAAACCTGAGCAAATTCTAAGTAGTTATCATCAGCACTATTTGTTATTTTTTGATACACAATTCTGATAGCTGAATCCGCTTTTCCTGACCAATAGTTTCTTTCATCGCCAAGTTTCAAACAGGATAAATAATTCTCAAAAGCATTTCTATAGTCAAATTGTAATTGGTCAATTTTCCCTTTAATATAGTAAAAATCTGCAGATTTGCCTTTTGATGTGATTCTATTTAGTTGTGCATATGCTTCTTGATACTTCTCATTTTCAGCAAGAATTTGAGCATAAGTAAGCAAATACTCATTTATTCTTTCCTCTTTAGTCAAGACCTTTCTAATAGTGAATTTTGGCACATCCTCTTCCTGATTTGCGATTTGTAAGCAATTCTCCATTAAATTCTCTGCTTGACCAAGATGTCTGTCAATACGCAAATAATACGTACAAGCCAAATTTATTGCAATTGGATTATCTTTGTATTTGGCTAATATCTCTTGAATCAAAGAATCAGCATCATCTATTTTTCCCATTTTCCAATACGAATAAATTAGATAATTCCAGCCCATCAATTCCCACTTATTAGAGCTATACTTTTGTATAAATGTGTTCAATTCTTCTGCTCGTAAACTGTCATTCCTTTCAATTGCTATTTCATCAATACGATGTTTTGCTGAACTATTAGCAATAGTAGATTCAGGATATTTTATTAACAGAGTATCTAAAATTTTCATAGCAGATTCATCGTTTTTAGCATTAAGAAGAAAATATTTAATCTGAATAAATGAACTATCACACATTTCTTGTTTCTGAATTTCTTGCAAGTAATCATCAATCTTATCTTTGATATACATAGAATCCATTTTTGCGTAATACCAAATAGTATAAAGAAAATCATATCCACTTAAAGAATTCGGTTTTCTCTTAATATATCTTTCAGTATATTCTTGTGCATTATTGTATTGTCTATCTCTTGTATAAATTTTAGCAATATCCAATAAAAGTTCTGGATTCTTTGTTCTATCGTATTCATTTTTGAATTGCTGAATAGCTTGCGAAAAGTTGGACATATTGATATTTGTGATTTTTTTAATTGCTTTGTTTGTTGAGCAAGAGAATAGGATAAATAAAATAAGTATTTGAGGCGTAGAGCGTAGAGCGTAATGCGTAATGCGTAGAGCGTAATGCAAAGATAATGCAAAAATTTTTCCCATCTGACAGTCCTCTGGAATAAGTTTCAAATTTTAAGTTTCGTGCTTATTTATAATAATAAAGGAAAAATGGCAAAAGCAGTTTATATTTTTATTTTCACCTGCTCCGTAGAGTATACTTTTTCACAATAAATACATCTTAATTTTATTGGCTTTTCTGTCAGGCATCCGACTGATTTTGAAATAATATCAAATTTTGTACTTATATTTTCAGTATTCGTAATACATTTTGGATTTGGACAAATAATCAGTCCTTCAACTGTATCTGGGATTTGCACTTTTGCTTTTTTAGTTACCTCAAAATTTTTAATAATTGATAGTGAAGCAGTTGGTGCAATTAAGGATATACTATTTACTTCTTCCTGAGTAAGTTCTCTATTTTCAATTTTGATAATATCT
>QMNM01000246.1 GCA_003647765.1 Candidatus Cloacimonadota bacterium | reverse complement strand
ATTAAAAATAACTAATTACAAATATCTAATAAAATTTCAAAATCCAAATTTCTAATGATAAATAACACTGATAAGAAATTAAAATTACTCTGTGTCCTTAAATTTTACTCTGTGTCCTCTGTGTCTCTGTGGCTACTTTATTTGTGTTTTTCTGCGGCGGATTAGCAAATTTTTTCGTGCTTGCCCCGTTAAACTTTTTCATATTTCTTAGTGTTTCTTAGTGTTCTTCGTGGCTAACAAAAAATCTCAGATGAATAATCTCCAAATATCTCTTATCTACTGTCAAAAGTTTTTCTTGACCAATAAATTATGATAAAAGCTTTTATGATTTCAGTAAAAGAGAGATAATTATGCTAAATCAATATGTAAAACACAGGATATATAATTTAGAAAATTGTGATGTGTTAATCATCCAATTAAAAATGAATAAAAAGAAAATTGTCTTTACAAATGGATGTTTTGACATTTTACATCGTGGTCATCTGGACTATTTATGGAAAGCAAAAGAATTAGGCGATATTCTTGTAATTGGCTTGAATAGTGATAAATCTGTGTTTAGATTAAAAGGAAAGAATCGTCCAATAAATAATGAATATGACAGAGCCACAATGCTTTTATCTCTAAAACCTGTGGATTATGTAATCATTTTTGAGCAGGATACACCAGAAAAATTGATAGCAAAAGTTCAACCAGATATTTTAGTTAAAGGTGGTGATTACAAAAAAGAAGATGTTATAGGATACGACATAGCAAAGGAGACAGTTATTCTGCCTTTTCTGAAAAATTATTCAACAAGCTCCTTTATTAAAAGAATTTTAACAACTGTGAATATATCAGCATAATAGTAGTGCTATGTAAAGTAAGATATGGACGATAAATAGAAGTTGTGGGCTTCTGTCTATCAATCAGAATTTACTTTACACTGCAATAGAACGTCCTTCTCCTGATAGAATCGGAATCGTTTATGCACAGATTATGAACCCTATGCTATAATGTAAAGTTATCTGCTCATTTATATCAAATTTCTTCTGTAAATCCTGTCAATTCTTCCCAAAGAGAAAATTTTGTATGCGCAAATTTTATGCCAGACGATATTGGTGTGCTATATAAAAACATAAAAGAGGTTATCTTGATTGAAATAAAAAATTTATCAAAAAATTATGGGGATATTCAGGCATTGCAGGATGTTTCTTTGAAGATTGAGGATGGTGAATTATTCGGTTTACTCGGTCCAAATGGGGCTGGTAAAACAACAATGATAAATATCCTTAATACTTATCTTCCATTTGAACAGGGTGATGTTTTTATAAACAATTTTAATGTGCAAAAGGATGCAGATGAAATCAAGGGAATAGTCGGTGTAATCCCGCAGGAAATCTCACTTTATGATGAGCTGACTGCAATGGAAAACTTATGCTTCTGGGGAGAAATCTATGGATTGAGTGGAAAAAAATTGAAGCAAAAATGTGAGGAAACTCTTAAACTTGTCGGCTTATTTGACAGAAAGAATGATGCACTTAAAAAATATTCAGGCGGAATGAAACGAAGAATAAATATTGCCGCAGGTCTCCTTCATAATCCGCAAATTATCCTGATGGACGAGCCAACTATAGGAGTTGACCCACAATCAAGAAATTTTATTTTTGAAATGATAAAACGGCTTCACCAACAAGGGAAAACCATTATCTACACAACTCATTATATGGAAGAAGCAGAAAAATTATGCACCAAAATCGCCATTATTGACTATGGGAAAATTATTGCACTTGGCACAAAGCAAGAATTATACGATCTCTTGGGCGAACAAGATATTATAATGTTCAAGTTCAAAGAGAAAATCAATTTTCTGGATTATCAAAAACTTCTCAACAATTTCTCAATAAAACAGTTTACTGATACTAGTTTTCAATTGTCTGGAAAGCACTTGATTAAACAATTGGCAAACATTATCAAAATTATTAATGAGTTACCCAATGAAACCGAGGAGATAGACATAGTTCAGCCAAATTTGGAGAGTGTATTTCTCAAATTAACTGGAAGGGAGTTGAGAGAATGACTATTTTTACATTAGTTAAAAAGGATATACAACTATTTTTCAAAAGCAAATCAGCTGTAATGTTAACTTATCTTGTGCCAATGATTATTACATTGATTTTTGGTGCTGTGTTTGGTGGGATGGGCAAATCTTCTGGAATGAATGCGATGAGAATTCTAATGGTTGATGATGATAAAACAAAATTTTCTGAACTTTTCCACGCAACAATTGATAGTTTGCCAGAAATTGCTGTTTACACTAAATATACTTCTCACGATAGTACTATTTTATTTGATGTAAAAACTATGGATGAATGGATTAAACGTGGTAAACGAAGTATTGGAATTTATCTTCCAAAGGGATTTGAACAAAGAATGAAGAGTGGAGAAAAACTTCCTCTGGAAATTCATTATGACCCAAAGTTTTCAATAGAATATGGAATGGTAACAGGGATTGTGCAAAAAGTGGTAATGTCAAAATTTCCGCAATTGATGTTCAATAATTTATGGAAAAGTGCTGAACAATATCTTGGCAAAGATAAAAGCGATTATCTCAAATCTGATACTTCTGATATTACAGCCAGCAATTCTGAATTATTTGAAAGTCCAATGGATATTAAATCTGTCCAATTACTTGGTGAAGAGGAAGAGAATATAATGTTTGTTCAATATGTGGCTGGAATGGCAGTTATGTTTCTCTTATTTTCAGTAACTCATGCTGGTTCATCTATATTAGAAGAAAAAAATAATGGCACAATAAAAAGACTGCTAATCGCTCCTGTGAAAAGGAGGGAGATATTAACAGGGAAAATGCTTTTTGTAAGTTTGATGGGATTGAGTCAGTTGATTGTTCTGTTTATCTTTGGATGGCTTGTATTTAAACTTAATATTTTCAAGGATATACCTGCTTTGCTCATTATGATGGTTGTTACTGCACTTGCTTGTGCATCATTGGGTATATTAATTGCCGCAGTTTGCAAAAACCTAAGTCAGGTGAATAGCATCTCAACTTTATTAATACTTGGAATGTCTGCTATTGGTGGTGTAATGTTTCCTGCATTTTTGATGCCAAAATATATTCAAACTGTCGGAAAGTTCACATTAACTTATTGGGCAATGAAGGGATTTACAGATATTTTCTGGCGAAATTTACATTTGAAAGATATCTTGACAAGTATAGGAATTTTGTTTGGCATTTGTCTGTTATTCTCATTCATTGCTGTTAGAATATTTAACAAGCGTTTAGTAGATTGATATAAGTATTTTCAGCGAACTAATGCTAACTTAATAATAATATAAAATTATTATTACTTTGTCAAACTTAGGTTGCGACAGTGTAATACTATAAAGATAGAACACACATAACACGGATTATACAGATTTTCACAGATTTTTATTATAATATTTTTTATCCGTGTTATCAGTGTAATACGCGTT
>QMNM01000245.1 GCA_003647765.1 Candidatus Cloacimonadota bacterium | reverse complement strand
ACATATAGGTGCCAGTAGTGTATTACTGACTGTTAAAAGAAAGATTAATGGTGAGTATATGCTCGACCAATCATATGAAGTTTACAATCAACAAACTGAATTAGTTTCTACTGCTACTACAAAATCAAAAGAAAATATGGAGTGGTTCAAAGATTTACAGTCAAAAATAAGAACTCATGAACACGATAAACAAATGAATGGAGAAAGAGAATTCTTCTTAACATATTCACATTCAAGAGAGTTCTATATCGGCGAAGACAGCCTAATTCATTTAGACAGAGAAAAGTTGGAATATCCAGAAAGTTTTATTTGAGTATTTCCAATTTTTCTATTCCTAACTATACAAATACTCCTGCGATTTATGCTTTGTTCAAAATTAACTCATCTTCCGGTTTGTTAGTTTCTACTTTAACATCTTTATTTGTCTGAACATAATCATATAATTTTTTACCACCATATAATATTGCAGCTACCCCAGCAAAAGGGATACTATATTGTTTGATGATTGGTGCTAATGCGGCTATTTTGTCTGCTTGTAAACCAAACCAAGCCAATATTTTTTCTATTACTGCTATCGTGCCTTTATACTTCTCCCATAAAGCTTTGGCATCTTCGTATGATTCAAGAGCCCCAGGAGCTGCATCGATAGCCCCCGCTACACCAAGCGCTTTAACTGGATTTTTAACCATTGATTTCCCAGTTTGGAGTAACACCTTTCCACCAGTTTGGGCTGTTTTCCTTAATACTTGTTGTGCCACAACCTTTGAGCCTTGAGAAGTAGCCATTTTCATTAGAATTGGTACCCCCATCCTTAATGCCGTTGCTAACAATGGCAAAAACATAACAAACTCGTCTAATCTTTCATCTGACTCTAATAGATTAACATCCATTTGATAGCCATCAGTCTCATTTAATAATTCATATAATTTCATATCTACACCTTTTTCTTTTATTTATCACCTTTTTCTTTTGTTTATGTTAGTTTAAGGTTAGATAGTATATACTACGGTAATTAAAAACACAAAGGATCAATATGTCAAATGGAGCAAAAGTAGGATTAGGAATATTTATGGTATTCGTGATAACAGTTGGTGGAATTATTGGATATGCATTTAGTGCGAAATATACAGCAGAGAGAAAAGACAATGCCGTAGTTGCTCAAGATGAGAGTATGCAGAATACATTTGCTATGAGTGGTAACATGTTAAAGTTAAGTGGTATAACAGTTAAAAACTTCGCTGCTCATGACATCAAGAAAATTGAGATTGCTATGAAGCGTTACAATGGTAAGCCAAACTTAATGATGATTTGGGCTAAAGAGCAAGGTAACAACTTCACACCTGAATTACATAGTAAGTTAATGGTGACAATTGAGAAAGTTGCTGCTAAGAAAGAAAAAGTGCAATTAAGTAAGATTTCAGTGGTGCAAGACTACCGTGACTTCATTAGTGGTTCATTTAAGGGAACTGTGGCTCAAATGATGGGGAACTATCCTTCAGCTAAAGCTCAAATCATTATGGACAGAATCATCAGTAACAAAGCAACGAAAGAAACTTGGAAAACATCTAATGATGAAGTCCAAGAAGACTTCTTAAACTAAGGTATAGAGATATGCCTTTCAATAGAATGCACGAAGATTGGGAAGATGAAAATGGTCGCCGAGAAGATGAAGCTCGGCAAGAAAGAGAAGATGAACAAGAACAACAAGATTATCGTGATGAAAGAGATTGCAATATCTGCGACATCTACGACGATACAATTGATTACATTAAAGATAAATTCAAAGATTAAGGCATAACATGAGCAGAGAAGATATTGAAGATAATATTGCGACAATTGAAGACCAGATAGATGCTATTAATAGTGGCAGAGATTCAACCAACGAGTTTAACATAGACGAATTAGAAGAAGATTTAGAATATATGGTTGAACAATTAGATTTGTTAGAGGGAGAATAAATGTCATTAGAAATCAAAAAAATAGTGGTAGATGGTAAAGCCCTACAACTAAAGGTTATTAAACAACTTGGTGACTTATCGGTTGAGAATGTTGATCTCCACAATACTAATTGCCTTGGATACTACAATATATGCAAAATTAAAACTTATATCTTTCAGAATGGTAACAAACTATATACTTACATTGATTATGGTTGGACTATCTCCAAAGGCTTCAAACACAATTTAACTGCTAATGGTAATAGATTCAAGCCATTTTCCAATGATGAAGAAAGAGATATTTATTTTGCGAAAATAAATCAAATATCCGAAACACTTGTTGAAACACAACTGTTCTATTAAGGTATATAAATGAAAGACTTAAAAGATTTTATTTCTATGAAAATAGAAACTGCAACCGCTACAATTGAAGAATGTAAATCAAGCGATTTTTCATTTTCAAGCGACTATGACATTGGTTCTAATGATGGATATTTGGAAGCGACTGAGCTTGAACTACAAACACTTAATCAAATTTTAGATAGAATGGAGAAATTATGGGAAAAATGAAAGAAGCAGTAATGGAAGTTACAGAGTATGTTTTAGAGAATATGGAAGATTTTTATTCTACTGATGCTATCCCTGAAAAAAACGACAATCTATTTGATACAGTTCAAGATATGGTTATGGAGATGGTTATGGAGATGGATGAAGAAACTTTCTTTGTTACATTAATGTTGGCAACACCATCAAGAAAGGTAGACCATGCAGTTTAATATTGAATTAAAAACCTATGATGAGTTCAAAAAGTTCTGGGAAACAATAGCAGAAAGAGAAGGTTATTATTTTACTGATATTTTATCTGAGTTTGGTTTGGACGACCTTACTTATGATAAAGAACTTGACTTTGAAGATGAAGAGGGTAATGATAATATTGGTGTATGGAATGATACTATTGATGAAGAATACTTAACTCATTATTATTTTTCTATGGATGATTCTTGGGATAGAGTTGGTGATGTAAAAGTTCGTATGTTTATACCTATGATTAATCCAATTTCTCTTGATGCATTAATAACAGAATTACCAGAGTTAGAAGCACGAAGAATTCCTATTGCCAAGAAATATACTTTAGCTATGAATGCTCAAAGAAAACTATGGAATGATGAAACAAACCAAGAGTTAGCAAGACAATGTGCCGAAGCCGCTCCATCAGAAGAAGAAATGACTGAAATGACAGAGATAAACACAAAATTATCTGAAATGTTTGGTCTTTAATTATGACTATTCTTGCAGAACTTAAAGCAAAGAGCGATGAAATTGCTCTTTGTGACGATAGACTTAGAGAGATAACACAGCTACTAAAAGCCTTGGAAACTGAGAAAAAAACACTTACACAACAAAAAGACCACAAAGTTTGGCAACTACAAGATAGAATTGATGATTTAAGTTTGTTAGGTTAAGCATAACTTAAACAACATACAGCTATAATACCCTATAACAAATTAAAAGGATTAAAATGTTTAGTAGTTTATTTGAGATAGTTTT
>QMNM01000244.1 GCA_003647765.1 Candidatus Cloacimonadota bacterium | reverse complement strand
TCTTTGTGTCTCTGTGGTGAAATACGAATAAACGAACTTACGCGAACATTTTTTATCCCTTTTACAAAACTTTTGCGATGAGTTTGTAAAGTTAGCGTTTGGTTCGCGTTTAATCTATAACAATAAACAGGAGAAATAAATGTTTGAGAATAAAGAAAAGGTCATAGTTCGGGATATTGAAGATGAGATGAAAAAGTCCTATCTTGAATATTCTATGAGTGTAATTATATCGCGAACACTTCCGGATGTGCGTGATGGTCTGAAACCATCACAAAGAAGAATTATTTATACAATGCACGAGTTGCATTTAACACCTGATAAGTCGCATAGAAAGTGTGCAAAAATAGCTGGTGATACATCAGGAAATTATCATCCTCATGGTGAACAGGTAGTTTATCCTACATTGGTTCGTATGGCACAATCATGGAATATGCGTTATCCTTTGATTGATGGTCAGGGGAATTTTGGCTCAATAGATGATGATCCACCAGCAGCTATGCGTTATACAGAAGCTCGGCTTACAAATGCTTCTGTGATAATGTTAGAAGATATTGACAAAAATACAGTAGAATATGTACCAAATTATGACGATACGCGCAAAGAACCTATGCCTTTGCCTTCTAAATTTCCGAATTTACTTGTCAATGGTTGCACAGGAATCGCTGTTGGAATGGCTACGAATATGCCTCCACATAACTTAGTTGAAGTTGTTAACGGACTAATTGCACTAATAGATAATCCAGATTTAGAAGTAAAGCAATTGTTAAAATATATAAAAGGTCCTGATTTTCCAACAGGAGGTTTTATTTATGGACGAAAAGGCATTATTGACTATTTCACAACAGGGCGAGGAAAATTAACTGTTCGCGGTAATGCTTCTATTAAAGAAAAAAAACAAGGACCAACAGAAATAATTATATCTGAACTTCCTTACCAGATTAATAAAAAATTGCTTATTGAACATATTGTCAAAGTAGTTAAGAATAATAAAATTACTGGTATTTCTGATATTCGTGACGAATCTGATAGGAGAGGAATGCATCTTGTAATAAAGCTTAAGAGAAATGCTATGCCAGATATTGTCCTTAATCAATTGTATAAGTATACTCCATTACAAACCACTTATGGAGTTATAAATCTTGCTCTGGTTAGAAATATTGTGCCAAAAGTTCTTAATATGAAACAGCTTTTGCAGGAATTTATTGATCATCGTCATAATATAATAATAAGGCGAATACAATATGAATTGCGACAGGCAAAAGAACGAGCACATATTTTAGAGGGGCTTAAAATTGCTCTTACTAATATTGATGAAATTATCAAAATAATTCGCTCTTCTTCTGACAAGGGAAAGGCTATGAAATTCCTAATAGAAAAATTTGAACTTACAGAAACACAAGCGAATGCTATCTTGCAGATGAGATTGCAAAGATTGACAGGCCTTGAAAGAGAGAAAATAGAACAAGAGTATATAAATTTAATTAAAGAAATGTCTAGATTACAAGATATATTGCAGAATAGAATATTGCAGATGAAAATTATCAAAGAAGAATTCTTAGAGTTAAAGAAAAAATTTAATGATCCTCGTAGAACGAAAATTATTGCTCATACAGAAGAGATTGATAAAGAAGATATGATTCCAGATGTAAAGATGATAGTAACTATTTCTCATTCTGGTTATATCAAAAGAGTGCCGATTTCTACATATAAACAACAACATCGTGGAGGAAAAGGTCTTGCTGGAATAAAATTAAAAGAAGATGATTTTGTGGAACATTTATTTATTGCTTCTAATCTTACATATATTCTTTTCTTTACTAATAAAGGAAAATGCTATTGGCTAAAAGTATATGAAATCCCTAAATATGGACGATTGTCAAAAGGAAAGCCCATTGTAAATATGTTACAATTAGAAGAAAATGAGAAGATTAGAACTTATGTTGCTGTAAAAAATTTTACTCCATCTAAGTTCATAGTAATGGTAAGCAAACGAGGGAAAATAAAAAAGACATCACTTGACAAGTTCAGCCATCCTAGATCTAATGGAATTATTGCACTTAAAATAGAAGAGAATGATGAATTATTAGATGCTCAAATTAGTGAGGGTAATAATGAAATTATTTTAGGCACGAAGTTTGGCTATGCTAATAGATTTAATGAGCACAGAGTGCGCTCAATGGGCAGAGGTGCAAGAGGGGTGCGCGGAATACGGCTAAGAGAAAATGATCAAGTAGTCAGTTTAGTCGTAGCCAAAGAAAATGGAACTTTATTAGCAGTATCAGAAAATGGTTACGGCAAAAGAACTCCTATTTCTGATTATACTGTTACTAATCGTGGAGGAAAAGGAGTGATTACATTAAGGACATCTGAACGAAATGGATATATGGTTAGTTTAAAAGAAGTTAATGATAATGATGAACTAATTATTATATCCAAAAAAGGTAGAATGATTAGACAACAGATTAATAAAATATCTATTATTGGTCGGAGTACTCAAGGTGTCAAATTGATAAAATTAGATAATGGAGATAAAGTCATTGATGTAGCCAAAATTATATCAGAAGGAAAAAACAATAATGAATCAAAAAAAATTATACAGGAATATATCCCAAGTATTCTTGAACATTAGCATATTATCTATTCTAATATTACTGGCCGGATGTGCAATGAGAATTACACCTAAACCAAGTAAGAATGTTTATATTGAAAAGGACTATGCAGTATTGGACCTGCCAGATGTAAGAATTAAAGTGCGTGCTCAACACTGGGGATATGAACCACAAAGTTTATCAAATTACTTTACACCATTTTACATTGAATTTCTGAATAAATGCGACAATGCTATAACTCTTTCCAGAGATTCTTTTGTCTTAATTGATGACAATAGAGAACAGTATATACCAGTAGATACTGAAGATGTTAGCAAAATGTTTTTTGGTTATGACTTTAAGGAAAATAGGTATATATTACCTAATTATGTTATAGTAGCGGATTCGTCTCAACTCTCTGATATGGATTATAAAATAAGACAGGAACTCTTTTATATGGATGAGAAAATGAAGCGAGAGTTTGAAGAGAAAATAGAAGGATATCGTAATATTAAGCAAAAAAGTTTTCAATTTGGAAAGCTCTATCCAAATGCAATTCAAAAAGGATTTTTATTCTTCCCAGAAATATCTGATGATGCAAAGGCATTAGAACTAAAATATAAGAAACATACTATTTATTTCTCTATTGGAAAATAAAAAGAAAATAAGGAATAAGTGATAAATAACTTCACATTCCTTATAGTAAATTTGATACTATATTGCCACGGAGACACAGAGGACACAGAGAAGATTATAAAGATTGAAAGATTGAAAGATTGAAAGATTATAAAGATTGAAAAGATTGTATGGACACAGAGAGAGAAATAATCTTGATGTCGCCCTACACCAACTAACAACTATCAACCAATAACTAACAACTATCAGAGAGAAATAATTT
>QMNM01000243.1 GCA_003647765.1 Candidatus Cloacimonadota bacterium | reverse complement strand
TATATTATTAGCCATCAAGTATTCCTTATATCATCTTTAATATTAATAAATTTATCAGAGTAATCAATAATATCACCATCAAAAGGTGGGAAGAACCAGTCCATTGCTTTGAGTAGTAAATCAGGTTCTTCTTCTCGGAAATAATCAAGCTCATTATTAATTATTTGTAGTTTATCATTAGAAGCTTCTTTTGCAGCTGAACCATACATGCATAATTTTAGTTTTGAATTATTGGAATTAATACCCACTAATTCTAATTTCAACATATCTATGTCTTCATTGAAGTCAACCTTGAAACCCTCAGTAATTCTTTTCTTTATTATTGGTTCTTTTCGACTAAAAACTTTATTCCACAACCGTTTATCAGTGAGTTTTCCTAAAAAAGTTTTTTCAGATTCAAAAAAGTAAGTCCAGTGAGCAACTACTTCATCAGAATTCCTCATCTTAAATAGTCTTGTCAATTTAATCGGTCGTGTATCCAATCTATCTCCATTAAAAAATGCAATATGATATATTTTAGTTATGTCAATATCTATGTCTTTTGGATTACATGGTTCAAATGTGTTGTAGAAGCTCATCTATACTCCTGTTCTAATGTTTTGAGTTGAGTGCTTAAATGATTACATTCATTTTTGACAAATTCCAATGTTTTAACAGTGGCATTACCAAAGTCTGGCAAAAGTGTATAAATTTGTGTGTATTCTATTAATAATTTATTTTGAGAATACACATCAAAATAACTAGAGCTTAATGCAAATATGCGTTGCATTTCCTCTGGTGATATTTTGCCATCATCTAAGTGTGCACAATCAAAACCAAAATAATATGGATTTTTTGCTCCAATTACATTTTGGTTGAGACTACCACTATATGTTAGACCACCATGAACATGAACATTAAATTCCAATGTATCAATAGCGTCTATATCTTCCTCTTCATCCTCTTTATTATGGTCAATCTCATATAATGGACTATTTTCATACACCCCAACATAGCCTAATCTATAACCAAATTTTGGATGAATACCTATAATATATTCATATCCTTCTTTTGTTTGACCTCGTTCTTCTATTATCATATAAGCAGCTCCGGTTTAATATCTTCTAACAGTCGTATATACCTACTTGGTATATGATGCATTAATTCGTCTGATAATGGTCTGACGGCAACATTTCTTACAATTTGAATAACTCTTGATCTTTCACTCGCAATAATAAATCTACCGACATTATAAATGTCAGTTGGCATATATCCATTCTTTTCGTAGTGGATTTCAATCTCTTGTCCTAAAACTGTGATGAATAGAAAATATTCTTCTTGTTCTTCGCCAAATTTACCCAAGTAAATGTATTTTTCTGGGAATACTTTGTTAGTTATTGAGATTTCATCAACATGTAATATCCATATATTACATCCAACTACTAAGTCCTGTATATCTACCTTAAACATTATCACCTCTTAGATTCTCCCATTATAGTTCATCAATACTTAAAAGTAGGTTAAATTATACCGTTCGGTATAATTATGTTAGAAACAATACTTTGAGTAAAGACAGTTCTCTTACCTTTCTTTGCACCAGTAGCCTTGTAATAAGCAACAAACTCACTTGAATTTAAGTATTGGAATATAGCTGCTAATTTCTCTTGATCTCCAAGGAGTGTTATAGTCAATAAATCACCACCAACATAAAAATCATTTTTAGACTTGAAGAACCAACCACTTTCCAATCGCGTTAAACTTGGAACATGTATCTTCAATTTATTTTTATTTTCTTCAAAGACTGGTAAATTCCGGATAGCAAGATACTCATACCATTTCTTTGATTTTGGAAGCTTTCGCTTTAACATCTCAGTCTTATTTTTAGCTATATAATTATAGACATTTAGAGCGGTTTCTTGGAAATTATCTTCGCTAGTGAAATCTCCATTGTAGAACACATATTCAATACCATCTAAACACATATTATTCGTGTCAATTGGTCTATTTTTATTCTTGATAAACGACTTAACATATTTACTTTTTTCTTCCGCAGTAAATGTTCCATCATCTGTAAATAAAAACTGTGTTTCTGCTCCATTAACAATCCCAACACTTATCTTCAATCCATCTATATCTTTTAGTTTGATACCGTCAACTATCTTTTGTTTTGATAGAAACCATATATTTTGTTCCTTTAAGAATTGTGGTTGGTCATAACAATCAAAATCTTTGAAACCATTTAGAATATTATCTTCAATGATCAATAATGATAGTGATTTAGTCTGTTTGACATTGATTTGTTTATTCTTTGCATTAACACCTTTCACATAACGGAATATAATTGTTTCTGGTGCAGCACCTTTGAATATCTTACTCTCACCAAAATCTATTATATCAGTGAAATACCCATTGTCTATCATAAACTCTCTTGTGTATTTAGCAAAGGTGTTGAAGAAGAAATCATACGGCAGAATATATGTCAAAACACCACCGTCAACAAGATTATTAATAGAGTGTATAATAAAGGCATAATATATGTTACCTTCCCCACTCTGTGTAATCCTACGAATGTTTTCTTTAATATTTACATCAAGTGAATCAGATGTAATATATGGTGGGTTTCCAGTAATATTGTCAAAGGAATTTGATTTATCGAATGAAAGGTAATCACCTTGTTCTATATTGAAATCTGGAAATCGTTTCATAGCTTCTGTGGCGAATAAAGTATCATACTCTATACCATGAACATTTGTATTATTCCTAAAGACATTTAAGAATGCTCCATCACCGAAACCAGCTTCTAACAGTTTGCTATTGTTCTTTGCACCGCTCAATTCATGCATATATAGTGATATTGAATGTGGAGTTGGGTAAAATGCTATCTTTTTGTTCATTATTTGTCCTATTTGAATATATTTTACATTATAAATGTAAAATTATGATATAAATAAAGAATAATAAAACAGACAAGGTGAGTTATGCTTGAAGAACAAATAGAAGTATTATTAGATGCAATAGAAAGTTACAATGTATATGACCCATATATTATTTTACTATATATACCCTGCTCGGAAGACGATGATTTTTATGATTTTGATTTTATTTTTGCAGCAATGTCTTCAAAGAAACGTCCGAAAGATGATGAAATAGATGCTCTAATCAAATATACTAAACGAGATATTGGTAATATGGTTTATGCCGCAGAAATGTTAATTATGGAACGAGATGAAGCAATAGAGTATCTAACAAGCTTAATTTAAGTTTATTTCTGTTATACTTATCAAAAATATTCAAAGGAATAAATTTGATAGATTTAGCGAAAATAATTAATAAAGATACTTTCATAGTTTCAGATACTCACTTCGGTCATGCAAAAGTTCTAACTTTTGAACCAGTCCGTGTGGAATATCTTGCCGATTACAATACAGATGTAGTTATAGAAGCAGAGAGACTATTAGAGTTACTACAAACAATCCCCTCAGACGACCACCGTGGTCATAAAGAAATCCAAGACTTAG
>QMNM01000242.1 GCA_003647765.1 Candidatus Cloacimonadota bacterium | reverse complement strand
AGTATATACGAAGAAACAGAGGAAGGACCATTAGTTGATATTACCTTGGAAGATAACTTCCACATGTATGCCACAACAGCAACATTCAGAGATAGTATTGGTGTAGCTTCTTATGAACGAATGAAATTTGGTTTAGTTCTAAAAGATAAACTTGATGTATCAATCTTAAGAGATAATCACCTTAAAATAGCAAGAGGTTGGTTTGTTAATAGATTTGGTGTAGATGAAGTTATTCATGACGATTCACAACAAGAATGGGAAGATGATTTCTCTGTTGAAAACAGTGCAACAACACAATTATTCGACGATGTTGTACTATTAGACACTCATTTAATTTTTATTGATAGACTGGACATATTAAGCCAAGAAAATATGGCGATTGCGGACGATGTAATCTCTAGTAAAGATGGTATAATAATCAGTTCATCGGACAACCTTATGTATGGTGTTGGAATGTATGATTATGTATGGGATGCAAAAGAATGGGACAACTATGGTTATGAAGTTCCTTATGAATCTTGGGATGGTTTAGTTCCACATGATGACTTTGCTCACGATGAAATGGAACACCAACAACAAGGTGATGATTTATCACAAATCACTACTGGAGTTACAGAAAATCTTCTATATGGTTTCGACCATTTCTTCAAAGAAAGTATTTCTGTAAGTGCAATTGATAGTGGTGGATACAGTAATTGGGGCTACCAAAGTTTATTCAAAGATACAGTTAGTGTATGGTTAGAGAATAGATTACAATCTTCTTATGCTGATACAGATGATACACTTGTTGATATTCAAATGAGAAAAGAACAAATGAGTATATCTTATGATTTTGACGACAAAATTAAATCACATCTTTTCACTGAAGAAAATGGTATTGCGAAGGAAGAGATAAATATATATGATGCTGAAACACAGCAATTAATTGAGAGTATATTCAAATATAGAATATATGAGAAAATAGATGTAGAAATAAACCAAAACTTATTAACTACTGCACTATTTAAGTATGATGAAGAAATTAGTTTAATAACTGATTATAACACTAAAATTGACCTATATAAAGAGCAATCAGATGGTTCTCTTGCCAAATCAATGACAGTGATAAAAGATAGTTCATCATCTAATGTAACATTATTCTTCGGTGATTTTATTAATGCAGTTGCATCCGATTCTATTCAAGGAACAGAAGCATTAAGACCGAATGAATATATCGAGTAAAAAAGTTTATTAAACAAAAAAAGCTTTTTACTTGATAAATAAAATAAAACAATAAATTGTTCAAGGGGAACTGATATGAAAGAAATGTCAACACCAACTGTTATTGGAACATTAAAAGTATTTGATGGTTTAGAATTAGTAGTTGAAAAGAAAAATAAGATTAAGTTAGACAACTTTGTTAGAACATTAGCATTCGGTGCTGTTCACGGAGATGTTACAAATGCAGATGCATACAGAATTGCAACAATCAGATTTGGTTCTGGTGGTGAAGATACAGATGGTAATGAGAAAACTCCAGATGTTTCTACTGATACATTATTCGAGCCTATGCATTCAGAAGATGTAGTTGGATCTGGAAATGGTATTAAAGTTTTAGACATCAAAGATGATGCTAATAACATTATTGAGCCAAATTCAAAGATTATTGAAGTAAATGCTACAATTAGTTCAACAGAAGCTAATGGTGTTAAATTTAATGAGTTAGGTTTATTTGATATTTCAAACAAGAAACTTACTCACATTACTTTTGATGGTATTACTAAAACTGAAAACAGAACA
This sequence comes from Candidatus Cloacimonadota bacterium, assembly GCA_003647765.1. Lineage (GTDB taxonomy): Bacteria > Cloacimonadota > Cloacimonadia > JGIOTU-2 > B8-G9 > B8-G9. Next base: position 1,729 of record QMNM01000242.1, on the reverse strand, counting down.
TTATCTTTTACTTACCAAGTAGAAATTACTGTTTCATAACTTAAAAGTTCAATAACCCTTCTAAAACAAATTAGCCCAGAGCCTATTGGTTCTGCGGTTCTAAAAATCCCATAAGCTTCTCGATGTCAAAAATATAACAATAAATAGCATAACCAATCTTATTAATGAAAATCTATTAATAAACCTATAAATAGATATATGAACAAATAAAAAAAGGATATTAAAGTGAAGATATATAGTGTAGATACTTTTACCGAAGATGGTATTACTGTTGAAGTTGATAAACTTAAACTTGGACTTGAAACTGTTGAATATGCATACAATTATTTGTTAGACCAAATAACAGCTATAAAGAAAAAAAACTTCAAAGAATTACTCACATATGAGACAATGAAAAAATCAAACCCAAATTTACCCCCGGATTTAATAGTATTAAATCAAATGAAAACACTTGAAAGAGATCAAGCTTTTTCAGCACATAAAAAAACACTTACAAATTTTGAAGAAGAAATACGGATAATAAAAGCAAAGATTGATAAATGTCTTGAATGTGCGAAAGCAAACTTCTCTTTTACTGTTGAAAATCACAACAAATATGTTGGTTTGTATACTGAATTAGCAGAGAATCCATCAGAATCCAAAATAGCTTTTTTAATGATGGAAATATTCAATATTGAACTGAATAACAGACTTATGTATTTTGATGTAAGATGGACAAGAATGTATTCAATTATTGAATTACTTATTGAGAAAGCACCATTAGAACAAAAACAACTATATATCAATATATTCAATGTAATAAAGTATGCTGATAATGCTTTTGACTATAATTTCTTCAAAGAATACCCAGAGTTCTTACCAAAGAATTACAAGTATAGTATAGTTGAACTTTCTTTTGAATATGATAGAGTATTCAACCAACAATTACATTTATGGGGGAGATAACCTATGGCTGATGAAACAACACCTCTAACCCCTGAACAACAAACTGCCGCTGACGATCAAACGATTGCTAATTCTCCTACTCAAGGTGAGGTAGATGTTGCTAATGCTAATGCAGCTGCACCAGGTGCAACACAAGACACTAAAGATTTAGCTACAACCAAATCAACAGAAAAAGCAAAAGCCGATACAATAAAAGCAAAAAGAGCATCTGCAGCACAAGCAGAAGCAGACGAAAATGCTGGAAAGCCATGTAATGTTGATGATGCAACATCAAAACAAGCTGCTTCCTGTGAAAAACTTAAAGAAAGTAATGCTGATTTTAAGGAGTGTTGTGATAAGGCCAAAGCAGCTTCAGACAAAGTAAAGTGTCAAAAAGCTAAGATGAATCATGTTGAGCCACCACCTCCAAAAGAAGGGGATGAAATACCACCTAAACCAGCTTCTACGCCGGATTGCCCAGCTCCAGAAGAAGATGGGTCAAAAAAGGTCTTAGCTGATGCAGAAAAAAAGAAGCAAACATCCGAGGATAATCTTGAAAAAGCTGAAGATGATATTTCGGATGCCGAGGACAAGATTGAAGACTTACAAGATGATATGGATGACATCGACGACGAAATCGCAGACCTACAAGCAAAAATTGATGCACTTGCAGGTGACAATAGTGAAGCTGCTAAAACTGAAATAAAAAGTTTAAAGGCACAGATAACAACCAAAAAAGCTGAAAAAGCTGAACTAAAACTTCAGCAAGATGCCGCCAACACAAATAAAGATACTGCCACCGCCT
>QMNM01000241.1 GCA_003647765.1 Candidatus Cloacimonadota bacterium | reverse complement strand
CAGGACTACCAATTTATCTATCATACAGAATGAAGTATAAGGGATAGTATACTGAAAAACGCTGACTAAAAGCACTGAATAACACTGATAAGAAATTATACAAAGTGAATTATGGAGGCAGAATGTTAGAGCCAAAATGTATGAACTGCAAATTCTATAAGAAACAAAATTGTATCAAGTTCAGTTCTCCTTTTTATATGATGAGAGTTGAGAAAGATAATACCTGCGGTAAATTTGAGCCAAAAAAAATTGAAAAGGCGGATAAGAAAAGCAATAAATAAATTTATGTGTTTAGTGTAACAAATCTGCATAAGAAATTTTGAAGGCTAGTAAAAGCATTATTTTATGAAAAGAGTAGCTATTGCTTTAAGCGGTGGAATAGATAGTTCTGTTGCCACTGCTTTGCTTTTAGAACAAGGATATAATGTCTTTGGTCTTACAATGTCTGCAAAACTGCCGAGAGATTATAAAAATATTTCTTCGGATGATATTTTCTCTCAATCCATTGAAAGTGCTAAAAAAATTGTAAATATATTAGGCATTGAACATTATATAATCAATATTGGAAAAGAGTTCGCTGATATAGTGATTAAATATTTTCTAAATGAATATAATCATGGCAGAACGCCTAATCCGTGTATAGTATGCAATCCAGAAATCAAATGGGGGATTTTACTTAGATATGCTAAAAAATTCGGTGCTAATTATTTCGCTACTGGACATTATGCTCGTATAGAAAAACCACAATGTACTGGAATTGATAAATATAAACTACTGAAAGCTCGGTCGCATTATCAAGACCAATCATATATGTTATGGCGACTAAATCAGGAACAGTTGGCAAAGACGATTTTTCCAGTTGGTGAATTGACAAAAGATAAAGTTAGGCACATTGCCAAAAAATATCACTTCCCAACTCACGAACAGGTGGATAGTCAGGAAATTTGTTTTGCTCAGGATTATAGTTCATTTATCAAACAGGCGATGCCTGATATTAAGAAAGGACCAATTTTCTATCATACAGGAGAGAAACTCGGAGAGCATCAAGGAATACAGTTTTATACCATTGGACAAAGGAAAGGCATTAATATTCCTTTTAGTAAGCCATTATATGTATATAAGATTGACTGTAATAGTAATGCGATTTATGTTACTGATAAGGAGGATTTACTTTACCACAATGCCCTTATTTGTGATGATATAAATCTTATAATAGGTGATAGTTTTTTTGAAATGGATGATATAAATATAAAAGTGCGATATAGGACTTTACCTATTACTGGGAAGATTTGTATGCTATCTGGTAATAGGATTGAAGTTGAGTTTATAACATCAATCAGGGCGATAAGCCCAGGCCAATCAGCAGTATTTTATAAAGATGATGAATTAATTGGTGGTGGAATAATCATAAAATCATTTGACAAATAGAATGGCTTGTATAGATTTTAGCAACAATTGAGTACACCCTTAGCTCAGCTGGCAGAGCAACTGACTCTTAATCAGTAGGTCCAGGGTTCGAGCCCCTGAGGGTGTACCAAAAATCTATAAATCAATTCTATATTTATCAGATGCCAAATGATTACTGCTATCAATACAAAATCGTTATCAAATAAACCAATAAGCCAAAATTTAGAGAGATGAAATGCTTGATGTATTAAAAAAAGAGATAGAATTACGTAATTTAGATAAACCGTATGTAAAGCTAATAATCGTTGATAAAAAGGGCTCTACTCCACGAGGAATTGGGACAACCTGTTTCTATTCTGATGGCAAAATTATTGGAACTATTGGCGGTGGTAGATTAGAAATTGAGATTATTCCATTTTGTGAAAGAATACTTAATGACGAAAAGCCACAACTAAAAGAATTTGTTTTAGATGAAGATACTGACCAGATGTGTGGAGGTAGAGTTACAATATATGCTGAGCCGCATACTTCACAAAATGAGTTATATATTTTTGGTGGTGGAAATGTTGGTTTGGCTTTAGCAAAAGTAATGGCTGATACCCCTCTGAAAATATATGTAATTGAACAAAGAAAAGAATTGCAGGATAAAAATCGTTATCCTAATAGTGTAAAATTGATGCCAATGCCTTATTTAGATGCAGTGTCTAAAATAAATTTCAGTGATAAATCCACATTTATATGCATTATGACTTATTCCCATAACATTGATGAGCAAATTTTACATCAAGTAATAGTCAAGCCATATTGGTATTTAGGAATAATTGGCAGTAAAAGAAAGGCTGTGAAATTTTTTGCCAGATTAAAAGAGAATGGCATTCCAGAGGAAAAAATATCAACAATACATTGTCCAATCGGAATAGATATAGTAAAAGGACATTCTCCAGCAGAAATTGCTATTAGTATTGCAGCAGAAATTTTATCCTATGTGTAAAATTTATCGTAATTGTCGTGTTCACTTTCGTAAGCATTGTTCGCCTTATAGTGGATTTAATAACTCTAAAATCTGTATGAAACCCAATTTTTTAATTTTATGTGCTGGAAAATCAGAACGATTTGGTTTTCCAAAGCCATTGCTTGTAATCAGAGGTAAGACACTTTTACAATTTCAAATACAAAAGATTCAAGAAGCAGGATATAACAAAATAACCGTTGTTGTTGGTTATCATAAGGAGAAAATCTTACAGGAATTGAAAAAACTGCCAGTTCAAATATCTATCAATTTCCATGCAGAAAGAGGCATGTTTTCTTCTATTCAGACAGGATTGAGAAGTATAAATAATTCCATAAACAAAAATTTACCTGTTTTTATTCAACCGATTGATTGTCTTGTGCCTTGTTCCGAAACATTGCATAAATTAGAATGTAATTTGGAGCAAGTAGACGCAGTAATGCCAGAATATAAAAGTAAAAGTGGTCATCCATTATTGATTTCTTTTAATGTGCAAAAAGAAATTATAAAATCACAAACAAATTATCGGCTTGATATGTTGTTAAGAGAAAAGTTTTTCAATAAAGTAAAGAAGGTTAATGTTAATGACTCGTGTGTAATTAGTAATATCAATTACTTACAAGATTTAGAAAGATGGAAATGGAAAATTAGCCACGAAGTTCACGAAGTATTTACCACAGAGACACAGAGACACAGAGAACATTTTTAATTTTCTTTTAATATTCATTAGTGTAACTTAGTGTTCTTAGTGGCTGAAAAATTAGCCACGAAGTAGCTAACCCGACTCGGGTTCATAAAACTCGAGTCGGGTTATACTGCAAACGAACCATTTTAAGCAATGAGTAGAATAATTATTCTGATATTGCCTCTACTGGACATTCGTCAATACAAGCACCGCAATCTGTACAAGCATCTTCATCAACAACTGCTTTATCGTCAATTAATTCTAATGCCTCTACTGGACATACATCTACACATGCTCCACAGCCAATACAAGTTTCCTTGTCAATTTTTACTGCCATGTCTTATACCTCCATTATTTAAGCTGATTCAGTCCGGCATTATGAGACAAATGCCTAACTGATAATTTGCTTAATCATCAT
>QMNM01000240.1 GCA_003647765.1 Candidatus Cloacimonadota bacterium | reverse complement strand
TAATAAAATTTCGCCTTTTTGAATAGTGTAGAAATTACTTATTAAACTAATAATGGATGATTTACCTGCACCTGTTGCTCCAACAATAGCAATATTTTCGCCAGGACTTATTTTGAATGAAACATCCTTTAATACATATTCATTTTCATTATAAGCAAACCATATATTTTTGAACTTAATCTCTCCTTTAAGCCGAGTTTCACTTTTTATAGGTAGCTTTTTAGTATTTATCATATACTCTGGCTGAGTATCCATTAAGTCAAATATACGCTCTGAAGAAGCCATTGCTGACTGTAATATATTGAACTTTTCAGAAAAATCATGAATTGGTTCAAAAAACCTTCTAACATATTCAATAAATGCAACCAAAGCACCTAATGATAATTGGTCTGCTAAAATTCTGCCACCACCATACCATATTACTAATGCAAGAGCCAAAGAATATATCAAATCAATAAGTGGGCGAAATATTGCAAAAACTTTCAATTGCTTCAAAGTTGCTTGATAATACTCTTCGTTTATCTTGCTAAAATGCTTAAAACTGGCTTTTTTATGATTAAACATCTGAATGATACTCATTCCAGAAATATCCTCAGAAAGAGTTGCATTGATTCTTGCAATCTTTACTCTAACTAACCGATATATATTACGAGCCGCACTCCTAAATTTTACTATCATAACAGTCAATATAGGCAGAACAATAAAAGTAACTAATGCCAATTTAATATTAACAATTAACATTATAATGATAATTGCTATCATTAAAATGACATCTTGAATTAAAGTAATCAACCCAGTACTTAACATTTCATCAAGGGCTTGAATATCATTCGTTACCCTTGTTACAAGCCGTCCAATAGGATTTTTGTCAAAGAACGAAAATGGCAATCTCTGTAAATGATTAAATAACTTCATCCGTAAGTCATACATTGAGTGCTGGCCAGCATACTGAATTAAATATATCTGAACATAACTGACAACAAATCGTATTATAAGAATAAGAAAAAATATTATAGCAAATTTAACAATGCCATTGATATCCTTTGCACGCAAAAGTCGTGTATCAGATAAAGATATTTGCTTTAGGTCTAATTTCTTGATAATTACATAATTACCAAAATCGGAGAATAATTCACTATATTTATTTCTTAATTCTACGCTTACTTCTTGATTTGTAAATTTTATGTACACATCATTACTAACAAGATGATTCTTTTTGATGTATTGTAAATCCTTTGCTGATAATTTGTTTAAATGAATGCTTTTCATTAAAAATTTATGACCATCTTGGTCCGTAATATATTTTTTATATAATTGAGTGAATTCCTCACTCATTTTCATCTCATTTTCCAGGTTGATAATCTTGTAAGATGGACTGATATACTCGTCAATTACATACTTTGAAATAAGTGGTAAAGATATTTCTATACATGCAATAAGAAGCAATGCTATGAAAGCAAATATTACATACTTTTTGTACGGCTTAATGTAATGTAATAACCGTTTCATTAACTTGCGGTCGTAAATCTTACCTAAATTTTTTTCTTCGTAATAAGTATTCATTGTCTTCACGCTTTACGCACTACGCATTACGCATTACGCATTACGCATTACGCATTACGCTACCAGATGTTCCTCTATTTGCTGTTTTTTATAGATATTTGCATAAAGTCCATTATTTTTTAGTAATTGTTGATGATTTCCTTGTTCTATGATTTTACCTTCATCTATAACAATAATTTTGTCAGCATGTTGTAGTGTAGATATACGATGAGCTATCATTATTGTAGTTTTATTCTTTCGTAATTTTATTAAGTTTGTCAGAATTTTCTTTTCTGTTTCAGTATCTACTGATGATAAAGCATCGTCAAGTATGAGGATTTTTGGGTCAGCAAGTAAAGCTCTGGCAATTGCTATTCTCTGCTTCTGGCCTCCGGACAAGGATACACCTTTTTCTCCAATTATGGAATCAAATTGATCCTTAAAATCCATAACCTCATCATAAATCTGTGCTGCTTTTGCAAATGCAAAAATTTCCTCATCCGTGGCATTTTGCTTGGCGAATTTTATATTTTCTTTAACAGTATCTGAAAAAAGAAAAATGTCTTGTGGAACAATTGATATATCATTTCTTAATACTTGTAAAGGGATTTCAAAAATATCATACCCATCAATAAAAACTGTATTTTCAGGTGGGTCAAATTTTCTTGTTAGCAAATTGATAATACTGGTTTTACCTGCACCTGTTCTGCCAACAATAGCTAATGTCTCTCCTTGACTTACACTAAAGCTGACATCCTTCATAACTTTTGGTTCGTTCTCTTCATAATTAAAATTGAGATGTCTAAATTCAATACTGCCGTTAAGCTCGTAAATATTATAATTGACACAATCTCTATCTATAATGTCTGCTTTTGCATATAGTATATTATTTATTCTTTTCATAGAAGCAGAACCGCGTTGATATAGATTAGTAACCCAACCGATTGCTATCATAGGCCAAACTAACATAGCTAAATAGCTATTGAACGCTACAAATTCACCAAAACTTATTTCATTGAGTATCGTCTTTCTACCGCCAATAATTAAAGTCAATCCAATACTTATGCCGATAATGAACACAAGAGCAGGAAAAAATAATCCCCAAACTTTAACGAGAGAAATATTCTTCTCTACATAATCATAAGATGCTTTTGATACTCTTCTTTGGGAACTGTCCTCCTGAGCAAAAGATTTGATAACTCTAATTCCAGAAATTGTCTCTTGAACCTTCTCTGTCAAACTTGAAAATGAGTCCTGAACTTTGCGAAATCTTTTGTGAATAATCTTTCCAAAATAAATTATGATAAATGTTAGTAAAGGGAGTGGAATAATAACAAACATTGTTAAACGAAAATCTATATTGATCATAAAGAAGAGTGATGCAGCCGAATATACAATAATATCAACTCCTATAACAATTCCAAGAGCGATTAGCATGCGTATGGCATTCATATCATTTGTGGCATGTGCCATTATATCACCCGTTTTATGGTTCTGGAAAAAACGGGCTGATAACTTCTGCAAATGTGCATAGAAATCATTCCTGATATCCCTTTCAATAATCCTTGCATTACCTATAATAAAAATACGCCATAGAAAACGAAAAATTGCTATGACTATTGCTAATAGTATTATCAATAACCCATATTTGACCAAATCTATACTACGAAATCCTGGTAATAACACGCCATCTATTGAATGCTGAATAACCTTTGGAATTATCATCTGCAGACCATCGCAAACAATCAAACAAAAAAAGCCTAATATAAACTGTAATTTATATTTCTTTATATAAAAAAATACTAACTTAAAATTTTTCATAATTTATTGCATTACTATTTTTTAAAGATGTTAATGGACAATTCTTTGGGTTTTTATAGATGAAATTACTCTAAAAACCATTCACCCTGTGAAATATAAGTATATGAAAAAACATGAACAATTATACAAGGAAGTTATTTCACTGGGTAAAAATGGTTAAAATGGGCTTAT
>QMNM01000239.1 GCA_003647765.1 Candidatus Cloacimonadota bacterium | reverse complement strand
CAAATCTTAAAGAAATCTTCATTCAATTCACAAGCCATACCATTTCTACCAAGCTGTTTCGCAGCAACCATAGTTGTTCCAGAACCCATTGTAGGGTCAAAAATTAAATCACCCTCTTTAGTATAAGTTTTAATCATATATTCTAACATTTCTACTGGCTTCTGTGTGGGATGTAATCCTTTATCCCTAATGAATTTTTGGATTGTTTTCGGATGTCTAAGACCATCTTTATTTTCAGTTTTGAAGTTTGGCATACCACCTTTCCAACCAGTACCCATTTTTCCAGAAGTTTGAGTATATGGTTTTCCCTCGGTCTTCTGTGGAGTATAAATCATTGGTGGTCTTTTTCCAGGGGATACACGACCCTTCCCAAACACTAATATTAATTCATGTGTTCTGAATGGTTGATAGCCAGTATTTGCTGCATTTGTTCCATTATCCTTCTCCCATATCCAATCATACTTATATAGGTGTTTAGCTTGAGTTATCAGCTCTACTGCAAACTTCATTGTTGCAGTCATTACAATCGCTCCTTGATAAGATATAAGCTTCTCAAATCGTTCAAATACTTGGTCTGTTGGTATGAGTTTATTGTCCCAAGATGAACCAGTTTCTTTGTAGGGTAAGTCGGCGAAAATCATGTCAACTTCAATTCCATCGGCAATCATTCTATCCATTACTACTAAACAGTCTTCATTAAATATATCTATTTTAAGCATAGTTATCCTTTGGTATTATTTTACATTTAATAATGATTTAAGCACGAATTGAATATAATACATTAAAGGAATATAATCAATATGAAATACTTTAAGGGAATTGTGGTCATTGGTAAAGTTACACAAGACTGTATCTAATGTGCTTTAGAGGATTTAATGTTTGTGGTGATGTCAAGAAAGATTTATTCGCCTCAGATAAGCACTTCTATAAGGTCTTTTCGCTCTATTACAACGAAGATAAGAAAGGTGCTGTCATATACATCAGAGAGCACTTTAATGCTATACCAATGATGGAAGCAAAAAAAGTATTATTTGATGTTGTTAATAACTACGAGGAAAAAATGATAAAGGGTCGTATGGCTTATATTGCCGAACAACATCCAGAATTAATCATCTGATCTTTTAATGTATGGAATTTCTTTATTTCCGATATTTAATGACAAATGATTGTGGTCAACTTCACTAAATAATCTAAATTGTTTCTTCAATAAATTAATAGAGTTTCTGTGTATCCAAACACCTTTTGGATATGATACTCTTGATATAGCAGTATAAAGTAGTTGCCACTTCATCGTATTGCTTATCAGCCCATTTTCAAGAAAACTAAAATCTAAGTGTAAATATTGATATTCATCTCCTTGAGCCTTGTGGATGGTTCTACTATGAATTAATGAGAATGGAAATTGCTTTACTACAACTTCATATCCACTTTTCTTTTGTTTTTCAGAACTGGTATATTCATGTCTTGGTATTTTCATCTTGATTATCTCGTCACCAAAAAATCTATCAATACTAACTTCTTTACCATTGAAAGCAGTAATTAAACCCTCATCACCATTCTTGTATCCAGCTTCATGGTTATTGGTTCTAAATACAATCTTTGAACCAATCTTAAATACAAGTTCTTTATCCATTTGAAAACTATTGATTATATCGTCAGTGATATATGATTTATCATTAGGGAACTTACATTCTTCAACTTTGAACTCCACTCGTTGTTCAGCACCAGGTAATTCTTCAAGCATAGTATCATTGATATACTTTACTTTTGCATTCACAAATTCAAGAAAAGTAAGTTTCTTTTCTATATCTGATGGAATACCATTTCTATCAGTATAAACATTGAAATAGTGTGCAAGGTAATTTGCTACTGAATTTGCATCTTGAATTATACCAAGACGAGTATCATGTAAGAACTCGTTGTAATTTTCGTCCTCTGATCTATATCTCGTGATAAAATCCACAACTGGCATAGCATCTGCATTTATAAGGTCGTAGATAATTTCAATAGAAGAAGCTACATTCTTATATTCTGTTAGAGTATTGTCAATTATTGGTGGTAGTTGATGATAATCCCCACTGATAATAACTTTTGCTTTCTTCATACTACATTCTTGTAATGTTACAAGCATATGCTCAAGTAACTCATTGTTTATCATTGAAATTTCATCTATGAAAATATATTTGATATTGATTAGTTGTTTTCTGATTTTGGTGTAGTATTTTGCCATAGTGCCGTGTTTTTGCTCTAAGTATTCTGTGATGTCATGTGTATTGTCATTAGTTTGAATACCAAAAAATCTATGGAGGATTATACCTCTAAGACCCTTATCTTCGGCAACAGCAACAGCTTTACCAGTTGGTCCAAGAAAAATATAGTTCGAGTGATTTATCTTTTTACTCTCTATAAACTTTCCAACAGTATAGGTTTTTCCCGTTCCACCACTACCTCGTAAAAAAACATAGGTGTAATTTTTTGTTATATCGTCCAATTCTTGGACTTGTGGTGGTATATTCATTAGTATCCTTTGCATTTGATACTAATAATTATACATTAATTACTGTCTGTATGTTATATTTAACTTGTCTTCAATAATAGTAACCATATGTTCAAATAATTCTGGTGATTTCTCAGGCATTTGTGATAAACCAGTGCCAAGACCATCAAAAGGCAGAACTAAAGTGTCATACCTTAAATCTTTTTGCATCTCTGATAAGATTTTTTCAATATCTTCTTCTACGATACAATATTCATCTTCTTTATCTGAGAAAAAAGAAGCTACACTCATACTTGGTAATCGCTTTGTTGCCAAACCAATACTGTTTGCTGCTTCTCTAATAGAAGCTTGACCACCTTTACCGCGTCGTATCATATTATCACCAAAAACATATAATTTATTTGGATTTTCCAAACATTGCTCTAAACTAAACCATTCTTTTTGTATTTCTATTGTCATTAAAAAGTCCTTTATAATATGAATTATAACATCAGTCACCTTAAATTTATGTAAATTATAGTAAAAATATAAGCTTCTATGTAAAAATATGTCATTATTGGTAAAAATATATAATATTTTCTATAAATAAAAATAAAAGGTTGATTATTATGGCTGTTTTACAAATATTAGTTGATAGCTCACGAAAAGTTTTTAGATTGAATGTGATTGAAGAGCAAGATTATCAATCAGTTGAATACATTGGTGAAATTACAGAAATAAATGACTTGGTTTCTCATCTAAACAGAAAATTTAAGAAGGATTGGATTGTATCTGGTTTCAAAATAAAAACTTATGATATACTAATAGAATATATCACTACTATGATTCATGATAGTATATATGATATTAATAGAGTAGCGGAAGATCCAACAACAAAAAACCTATTTTATTTGATAACTACAAATAATCTTATTGATTTTGGTGTAACCACCACGGCGGACGGGTTATTTTCACCAAAAGACATTGATTACAAGAAGTCATTTTTAATTGAAGGTATGACCAATGAGATTACTGAATCATTGTTGACAAGTATGAAGCTTGATT
>QMNM01000238.1 GCA_003647765.1 Candidatus Cloacimonadota bacterium | reverse complement strand
CCATAATTAGTATGTATAATAACAAGTTCGTCATTTCCTTTCACATCTTTTATCTTAGCAAATAGTCCAATTTGAATCAATAAAAGAGTGAATATTATGATTGCCTTTTTCATAATACCTCCTATGAAAGTTTCGTAGAACGAGCTTGGTTGGGTGGAAGTTCCATTGTTTTTTTATATATTCTCACTTTACAAATCTTTCAATCTTTTTAATTGGTAACAGCAAATTCAATATTCTATACAATCTATAAAGAATTGGTCTCCACTTATTATCTCTATATTCATTGAACTACAATAAGGACAACAAATTGTGCTTAGTTTAAGATATCCCTCTTTTTTGCAATCATTACATTTTATTCTAATTGGTACTTTTTCAAACTTTAATACAGTATCCTTCAACTTTGAACCCTTTTTTATAATGTCAAAATTTTCCACCACCAATTCTGGTACAACCATTGACATTTCACCTAATTTAAGATGAATAACCTTTATTGAATTAAGACCGTTTTCCAAAATATATTGTTCCATAGAGGTTTTAATATTTTGAGCTATATAAAGTTCGTGCATAATTACCTTAAATATTAACCACAGGTCACGGAGAACACAGGGTAAAAACTTATATTTTCTAAGTGCTTTTGCCGAGCTAATTTTTTTATTGACAGGCAATTTTCCAAATTGAAGAACTAATTATCAAAAAAGGGGATTAGCAATTTACAAATAACTAATTACAAAAGGTTAATTTTTTGATAGTCCCCAGAAGTAGTAGTGAATGATTTATTAAATAAAGCATCTCAAATTGAATGCAACTACTTATACAGGAGTACCAATTTTTTTATTGAATATGATAGGATTATGATAAAAACAGTAAATATTATAAAGTCAAATATCTCTATCAAAGTATTATCAAACAAAAAATTTTGTATTTTATGTCAAATAAATTCAAAATGTAATGAAAAGATGAAATGAAATTATAGTATTCTATGTCTAAATTTGACAATATCATATACAAGTAAAGGGGATAATATGGCAGAAATAGGATTATCTTATGATGATATTTTGCTTATTCCGAATTATTCAACAGTCCGTTCTAGAATAGAAGTTGATTTATGTACCAGAATTACCAAACATTATATACTCAATTTGCCAATTGTATCAGCAAATATGGACTCTATCACAGAATTTCGTATGGCAAATGAGATGAGAAAATTTGGAGCATTAGGTATTATTCATCGGTTTAACACTATTCAGGAAGAGTGCGACATAGTTAAGAGGTTGAAAAGTAATAATAATGAAATTATTGGGGCCTCTATTGGTGTAAGTGGTGATAACAAAAAGCGATTAGAGAAATTAGTAGAATCTGGTGCAAATATAATCTGTATTGATGTTGCACACGGTCATCATAAACTGATGCAAGAAACAATTAAAGAGTGCCATAAATATAATGTTGATATTATAGCTGGCAATATTGCTACTGCTGATGCAGCCAGATTCCTTTGTGATTGTGGAATACATGCAATCAAAGTTGGTATAGGTCCTGGCTCAATGTGCACTACAAGGATAAATACTGGATTTGGCGTGCCTCAAATAACTGCAATTGAAAGTGCATATCAAATATGTAAAGATTATGATGTGCCTATAATTGCTGATGGAGGAATAAAAAATTCCGGTGATATAGCAAAGGCATTAGCTGTTGGTGCAGAAACAGTTATGGTAGGTGCTCTTTTTGCAGGATGTAAAGAAACTCCAGGGATTGTCAATAAAGAAGGGAATTTCCCTAATTATAAACTTTATAAGAGATATCGTGGCTCAGCAAGTTTGGAAGCAAAGATTATACACAAATTGGAAGATAAAAACATAGAAGGTATAAGTGTTTCTGTGGAATATCGCGGTCCAATTAAATATGTAATTCAAAATATTGAAGATGGACTACGGTCTGCACTTTCTTATGGTGGAGCAAAAAATCTTGCTGAATTTCGTAAAAATGTCTCTTATATTAAAACCAGCTCTATTCATCGCTCATTATTTAACATATAAACAGAAACCCGACTTATAGTTTAAAGAACACGACTCAGGTTTCTGTCATCCGAGTACAGACCATAAAATACCAGCTGCAATAGCAGAACCAATTACTCCAGCAACATTTGGAGCCATTGCATGCATCAACAAATAATTGTCAGGATCTTCTTTTCTTCCGACAACCTGAACAACTCTTGCTGCATCTGGAACTGCACTAACTCCTGCGGCACCAACAAGTGGATTGATTTTACTTTTTAAGAATAGATTCATTATTTTTGCCAATATAATTCCACCTGATGTAGCAATCGCAAAAGAGAATGCTCCAAGACAAAATATCTTAATGGATTCTGTTCTCAAAAATGTTTGTGCTTGCGTGCTTGCACCAACAGTAACTCCAATTAAAATTGTAACAATATTTATAAGAGATTCGCTAGCAGTTTTTCTAAGTCGCTCAGTAACTCCTGATTCCTTTAATAAATTTCCCAAAAACAACATTCCCAAAAGAACAATTGAGCCAGGTGCAATAAAACCACAAATAAGAAAAGATAAAATAGGAAAGATAATTTTTTCTATTTTAGATACTCTACGAGGTTCAGGCATTCTGATAAGTCGCTCTTTTCTTGTCGTTAATAACTTCATAATTGGTGGCTGAATAACAGGAACCAATGCCATATATGAATATGCGGCAATAGCAATTGCTCCGATAAGATGAGGTGCAAGTTGAGACGATAAAAAGATTGATGTTGGACCATCAGCACCACCAATTATTCCAATAGAGCCAGCTTCGGATGGTGTAAATCCAAGAAAAAGCGCACCTAATAAAGTAATGAAAATGCCTATTTGAGCTCCTGCTCCAAGAAGCATCAATTTCGGATTGGAAAGAAGTGCAGAAAAATCTGTTAATGCTCCTAATCCAAGAAAAATAAGAGGTGGATATATGCCTTTTATCACTCCAAAATATAGATAATTCATTACACTGCCTTGTTCATATATCCCAATCCGTTGTCCTTCAACAAACGGAATATTTCCAATAAGAATACCAAATCCTATAGGAAGAAGAAGAAGCGGCTCAAATTGTTTATAGATAGCAAGAAATATAAAAATTAAACCTACAAGAATCATTGCTAAATTTCCAATTGTCAAATTCCAAAATGCGGAATAATGAAGAAATCGCAAAATGTAATTTAATGGTGTATTTTTCATAACAACAACTTCAATGTCTATATCTTTATTTAACTGAAACTGAGTAAATCCCTGAAAATATTTGGCAGAAGTTTTAACACTACGAATTTGATAATATTGAGATACAACATTTTCAAAATGGAATTTTCCTTCTATATCAGTAAAAGTGGAATCAATAATTTTTCCATAGTGTAAAAGATATACTATTTCACCATCCAAATATTTGCCATCTTCATCAACTACTTTACCACTTATATTATAATAATTTGCTGAGTATAATTGACAAGTAAGTAATAAAATGAAAAATAATAATATTACTAAATTTTTCACTATTTTCCTTTCAATCTTT